>WGDQ01000847.1 GCA_015493185.1 Planctomycetaceae bacterium | reverse complement strand
GTACTGGACAGCCTGTTCAAAATATTCATTCAGGCCGATCGCGGCTTCGTGGTGCTTCGCGACCCGGCCAGCGGCGCGTTGGTTCCGCGGGCCATCAAATACCGGCACGGACCCAGCGACGAAACGGCCCGCATCAGCCGCACCATCGTTCGCCAGGCGATGGAAACGCGTCAGGCCATTCTCTCGGCCGATGCCGCCAGCGACGAGCGTTTCGATTTGAGCCAGAGCATCGCCGACTTCAAAATCCGCTCGATGATGTGTGCCCCGCTGATCAACAGCGACGGCGAGCCGTTGGGCGTGATTCAGGTCGATACCCAGAACCAGCGATCCCGCTTTCAGCAAGACGATCTGGACGTGCTCATCGCCGTGGCGCGGCAGGCGGCTATTGCCCTGGAAAACGCCGAATTGCACCAATGGGCGCTGCGCCAGCAGGCGCTCGAGCGCGATATCGAACTGGCCCACAAGGTGCAACGCGGCTTCCTGCCCTCCACACCGCCCGAGTTGCCGGGCTACCGCTTCTTCGACTACTACGAGCCGGCCCGTCGGCTCGGCGGCGACTATTACGACTATGTCGAACTGCCCGATGGCCGGTTGGCAGTGGTTGTGGCCGACGTATCGGGCAAGGGCATTTCGGCCGCGCTGCTCACCGCCAAACTTTCGGCCGAGATACGCTACTGCCTGGCCAGCCAGCCCCAGCCGGCCCTGGCCATGCAGCGGCTCAACCGCACGTTCGCCCACGCCGGTTGGGAAGATCGCTTTGTCACGCTGGTGCTGGCCGTGCTCGATCCTGCGGCGCACACGCTGGCTATTGTCAATGCCGGGCACATGGCTCCCGTGCTGCGTCGAGCCGATGCCACGATCGAGCAGCTCGGCACCGAGATCACCGGCTTTCCGCTGGGCGTGGTCGACGATTTCCCCTACGAGCAGCAAACCATCTCGCTGGCGCCCGATGAAAACGTGGTGTTGTATACCGACGGCATCAGCGAGGCGATGAGCCCCGACGGCCAGTTGTTCACGATCGATCGTTTGCTGGAAGAAGTTCGCCGGGCGCCGGCGTGTCCGGCCCAGATGGGTCGGGCCATTCTCGAAGGGGTTCGCGGCTTCGTGGCGGGCCAGCCACCGAGCGACGACATCTGCCTGCTTTGCTTCGGCCGCACGCACGACGTTGCTCCGGCCGACGATGCCTCGCAGTGGTCTTGGACCCGGCAGCACCGCTTCCCCAGCCAAACCGGCGCCGGCAAACGCATTCTCGAAGAAATTCTGAACCAGCTCGACCGACACGGCTGGCCGCAGCGCGACGTGTTCGGCATTCACCTGGCCGTAGAAGAAGCGCTGGTCAACGCCATCAAACACGGCAACCAGCTCGACCCGCAAAAGAGCGTGCAGGTCGATTGCCGCTTGTCGGCCGAGAGGTTCTGGATTTCGATCGAAGACGAAGGCCCCGGCTTCGATCCGCACGAGGTGCCCGATCCCACCGAGCCCGAGAATCTCGAGATACCCGGCGGCCGCGGCCTGATGCTGATGCGCAATTTCATGAACTGCGTCGAATTCAACGAGCAGGGCAACCGCGTCATCATGGAGAAAACCCGCTCACCCGAGGCCGAGCAAAGCGACTCGGCAACCTGAGCGGCAGTTTCGCAAATGCATCGCTCGCAAATGCATTGCGACCAAGCACGCCGACCCGACGCCGCACGAGCGATGCATTGACGCATTGGCCCGCTCGCCCGCCGGTTGAGGCGTTTCCTTCCGCATTTTGGTTACGGCCGCGCACTGGCAAACGTGGCTTTCCTGAGCGTTTGCACTACGTGTACGTGGCAACACGCGCGGTCAGCTTCGCCTGTTTGCCTTGGTGTTGCCGGAGCGTTGGTCGGCTGTTTCGGGCGTGACGACCTTGCCCGTCTTGGGGTCGATGTGCAGGTTCAAATGCTCGTTCTCATCCAGGTAGAACATCACGCCGTTGAGCATCTCGTGAATGGTCTGCTGCCCTTCACGCACCGTTTCCGTGGGGTCGGGGTTGTAAGGGTTGAAGGCCGAGTTGTCGTAATACGCAACGCACTCGATCTTCGTGCCTTTGGGAAAGCGGTGCTTGCCCAAGTCCCAGCGATAAGCAAGCTGCCAGTCGAAGCTGTAGTTTGGTATCTCGAGCAGCTTTTCCACTTCGCCGTTGGGGTAGCGGGCGAAAAACGACATTGCCTTGCCCCGCAGGTGCATGTGGGCAAACAGGCCGGCCGCCACGGCGTCGCAATCCAGCTCTGAGGTGGCTACCACCCGATGGCACGGATCGCCCGGCGGGATCGCGAAATCGGTGTCGATCATCCAAAGGTAATGAAGCTGCTGATGAATCACCTCGCGCGCGTAACGCATGCCCACCGAAATACGACACGTTTCGGGCTGACCGGTGGTCGTGTAGTGAATTTGCAGCACGAGCATCGCGCCTTTAGGGATGAGAAAGCCCACGTTATCGGTCAGCCGCATCGGCTGAATGCCCGGAACGCGCCCCATCACGAACTTCGCGCTGGTCCAATCGAGCGCGTTGGCGATGTACGCCATGTTGCAGTGGTGCACCACCCGCGGATTGTCGGGCAATATCTCCGCCTGCTGAATCCAGGTATCGTGCGGGAAACGGTACGGCAAAATCACATATTTGTAGGGCACGTAGCCGTCGGCCGGCAGTTTGTGCGATTGCTTCATCGAGATCACCAGGTCGGGCTTGTCAATGCGCCACTCGATCGGCGTCACCAGATCGGCGGGCGGTTTCGGAAGCCGAGACAAGTCGCCCGGCGGGCAGCCCGCATCGATCCATGATCGGATCAGCCGTTTTTCTTCAGGACGCATCATCGGATCGTTGACGAAATGCCCGAAGCTGGCGTACCAGGGTGGCATCCGTTCTTCCAGCACCACTTCCCGCACCATGTCGGCGTTGGCCGCCACATCGTCGTAAGTGATCAGCGAAAACGGGGCCTCGGTGCCCGGCCGATGGCAGCGCTGGCAGTATTTTTCCATCAGCGGGGCAATGTGCTGGGCAAACGTGACCGACTCGTCGACCACCGCGTCGCTCGCATCGTCCGAAGCGTCGGCCAGCGGCGTGCCCACCACGGGCGTTTCGGCCACATCCACCGTCGAACCCGACAGTACGCTGCGCAGGGCCTCGACCAGATCGCGGCGTTTCGGCTCGGCCTGCGGGTTCGGTTTCTCCGAGGCCGCCAACCGGTCGTCGATACGACCCCGATAGCGAATGTGCCGCTGATCGTCGAGCACCACTACCGTGCCCACGGTCGAAACGCCCAAGGCTCGAGCGCACTGGCCACTGAAATCTTTCACAAACGGAAACGGAACCTCGTATTCGAGGGCCTGCGAGGCCATGTGGCGAATCGAATCGCGATTGCCCGAGTTGATCGCCAGAAACTGCACGTCCTGTTCGGCGAACATCTCGTCGAGCCGCTTCAGCTCAGGCAGCCAGATTGCCATCGCCGGATCGCCAACAAGTGTGAAGACGATGACGGTCGCCTTGTGCGGTCCTAGCTCGCTCAGCGAGCGGGGCAAATAC
>WGDQ01000846.1 GCA_015493185.1 Planctomycetaceae bacterium | reverse complement strand
GGCCCCCCTGGCGCTGGCGCAGTGCTACGAATATCTCAAAGAGCAAAAGAAGGCCGAGGCCCACTACATGGAGGCCCTCAATCGCGATCCGAGCGACTTGACGATGGCGCGGGTCGTGGCGTCGTACTATCTGCGCACGCGACAGGTAGACAAAGCCCGCAAGCTGCTGGCCGGCATCATGAAGCAGGGCCGGGGGCAGCAAGACCAGCAGGCCACGGTGCGCTGGGCACGGCGGCGGATGGCGCAGTTGTATGCCGCCACGGGCAACTATACCGATCATCAAAAGGCGCTGGAACTGATCGAGGCCAACGTGCAGCCCGACGGTCAGTTGGCCTTGGAAGACCTGATTCTCAAGGGTCGGCTGCTGGCGGCGCGGGCCGATCGGGGTTCGCGCTTAGAGGCGATCGAGGTGTTCGAGAAGGTGCTGGACATTTCGCCCAAGCACCCGATGGCCAAGCTGGCCCTGGCGCAGCTTTACGACCTGGAGGGTCAGTGGTCGCGAGGCCGCCGGCACTTGGAAGAGCTATGCGCCGAGTACGACAAAGTCACGCTTTACAAGCAGGGTTTCATTCGGCTGTTGATCAAGCACAACGAACTGCTCGACGCGGGCGCTTGGCTGGCGAAGCTCGAGGAGATCGACCCCGACTCGCCGGCCACTCGCGATGCGAAGGCCCGACTGTGGGCGGCCCGCGGTCAGGTGAGCGAGGCAATCGCCCTGCTGGAGAACAGCATTCCGCCGCGTCCGCTCTCGCCCGAGCAGTGGCCGCTGTTGAACAATGTGGCGCAAACGCTGATCGACATCGCCCAGAACACCGACGACCCGACGGCCCGCAATACGCTGCTCGAGGCGGCTGAGCGGAACCTGCGGGAATATGCCGAGCTAGCCCCGGGCGGCACGCTGGTGCTGGCCAACTTCCTGGGGCGCTACGGCGATTGGCAGGGCGGCACGGCCCACCTGGACGAGGCCCTGCGGCTTTGCCAAGAATCGGCCGACGACGCGCCGCTGGCCACGCTGGCCCGCATCGGGCTGCTGGCACTGCGCGAGCATCGCGAGACGGCCGAGCCACGGCACTTCGAGCAGGTGGCCCAATGGATCGAGCAGGGGCTCAAGGAGTCGCCCGATTCGGCCATGTTGCTGCTGCAAAAGGCCGACCTGGCCGACTTGCAGGGCGACTACGCCACGGCCGAGCAGTACTACCGCAAGGTGCTGGCCCGCGACACGCTGAGCGATCAGGAGAAGGGCATCGCGCTGAACAACCTGGCCTTTCTGCTGGCCACCACCGGCCAGAGCCCCAAGCAGTTTGCCGAGGCGCTGCAACTGATTCAGGAGGCGATTCACATTCTGGGCCCGATGGGCGAGTTGCTCGACACGCGAGCCATGGTCTACCTGGCCCGCCAACAAACGGCCGAGGCCATTCAGGATCTGGAAGAATCGATCAAAGAGAACCCCTCAGCGGTCAAATACTTCCACCTCGCGCAGGCCTACCTCTTGGAAAACGACACCGCCGGAGCCCTAGCCGCCATCGAAAACGCCAAACTCCACGGCCTCAAAGAATCCCTCATCCCCCCCATGGAAAAACAACGCTTACGCCAAGTGCTTGATGCGTTGAACGTTGTGTTGTAGTCGGCCGGGCGGCAAGAGGGCGTTTTGTGGGGAGAGGCACTTGCCCTTCCCCCGCCGCTCTTCCGTAAGGAGGGCGTTGTTGCCGGAAGGTGAAATAATCACGATTTTTTCGGGAGGTACGCCGAAGCAGCCAGGAAAACGGGAACTGCCGGCCTCAAAAAGAGGGGCCACCCGAGGGTGGTCCGGCGGGCCGATGGATCGAAAAGAACGCGCAGCCACTATGGTTTGATCGACTGTTTCGTTCGCCTCAGCAGGCAAATCCATCACGCGGATCGGTGTCAAAAGCGAGAACTGTTTGGTAGCGATCGTTTTTTCGTTGACAAGCCATTTGGCCTTTTTAGAATCGAAAGCATCGAAGCCTTGGAGCAACTCGAAAGGTACTGGCACACTTTGACTTGCGACTAGCACGCGTCTCCGGCACGCTGCTTTGCCAGTGGTTCGGTGCTCCCCACGTAAGAAGGAGTTTTTGCTCAGCAACTTTTACTCACTTCCTCGTCGGCGGCGTTTGTTCGAAACGCCGTTCATTCATTTCGAGTTTTCGTTCCTTTGCTCTGCTATCAGGAGGGTGTGGCATTAGCAGGTTTTTTCGGATCGGGACGCGACGAACCGAGTCGATCGCACCATGATCTGGCGCTGAACCAACGAACTTTGCAATCCCCGATCAAATCGATTTTTGTCACTTCGGAACAGAGCTGGGCAACGGGGGTGGTTGCAAAGAATGGCCTTTTTGTTTTTTACGGGGGTTCGGCGCACAAAACCGGTAGCCGGTGGTTTACCGGTCGCAACTTGCCAAGTTGTGTTGTGCGCGTCTTGCTGCCGCGAGGCGTGCACAGCGCGAGCCACGCTCCCTTTGAGAGCAGTGCCAACCCTGCTTCACGCCCTGAGCCAATGGGTGCTTGCGACGATGTCAGCCGTTTGTCCTGAGACGATGCACGCCCTGTGCCGGCTATTGCCCACTCGAAGGACATACCAAAGAAGCAGACCGGTGCCGCACAGCTCGGCATGCGACTGCTGGTGAGAACGGCAATTCGTCGAATGCAACAGCGGCCGGGCGAGATGGTTGCGAGACGAACCGAGATTTTGTTTTCCGATATCTCGCACTCCCAACCAGAAGCAACAAGCTGTTTTTCCGACCAAAGGACGGGTCGTATGGGCGGTCGCTGCCCTGCCCTTGACGGTAGTGCTGTGGTCACCCACGAGAACGAAGTGCGCGCCGACGGCGAGATCGTCCGGTGTGATTTTTACACCCCGTGAGGAACAAATACCGGCGGAAGCCGAAGCGAGAGAAGAAGGAAGAAGAACGGAGCCACCGATTGGGCAGCATGCCCAAGACGAACGATTGCCAGAGAATCGCCGGTTTTTGCTGGCAACGATTCGAGGGGCATCGACCTCAGGATAGCTGCTGCCCATGGGGCGGAATGAAGATGGGATCGGGGTAAAAGCCCTCTGTCGCGGGAACGCGTTATTAGATCAGTCAGTATGTCGTCTTCCGAACAACTACAAACCGCCGAAACGCCGAAGGCGCCCGTCGTGCTGGCCGCAATGGCCCTTGTGGCCGCAGCATTTGCTTGGGCCTATCGAGATTCGATCGAGCATCTGCTGCACCGCTGGAGCGTGGAGCCGGAATATTCTCACGGCTTTTTCGTTCCGCCTTTTGCGGCCGTGCTGCTGTGGCTGCGTTGGGACATGATCTCCGCCGCGCGATTGCGGGGCAGCCTGTGGGGATTGGCGCTTTTGGGCCTTGGCGGAGCGATGCGTTTGGCCTCGGCGTATTTCTACTACGACCTGTTCGATCCGCTGTCGCTGCTGCCGACGTTGGCCGGCATCGCTCTTTTCATCGGCGGCTGGCACGCCCTGCGATGGGCGTGGCCTTCGATCGTTTATTTGATTTTCATGATCCCCTTGCCGGGGCTGTTTGCTGGGGCATTGAGTGGTCGGTTGCAACTGATCGCGACGTCGGCCTCGGTGTACGCATTGCAGATGATCGGCATTCCGGCCACGGCGCGAGGCAACGTGATCGCCTTGACTTCGAGCGAGCTGGAAGTGGCCCAGGCTTGCAGCGGACTGCGGATGCTGTTGGTTTTCTTCGCCACCTCGACGGCCGTGGCCTTTCTGGCCGAACGGCGTTTGTGGGAAAAGGTGATCGTGCTGCTCAGCGCTGTGCCGATTGCGGTGATCTCGAACGTCATTCGTATCGTGGCAACGGGCATTGCACAGGAATACTTCGGCACGGACTTCGCCATCAATGTTTTTCACGACCAGGCCGGGTACGTGATGATGCCCATGGCTTTGGTTTTCTTGTGGCTGGAACTGAATTTTCTGGACTGGCTCGTGGCCGACGCAGACAGCGGTGCTGCCCAGTCGGCAGGCGCATCGCCGGCGCAACCTACGGGCCCTGCTCCATCGTGATGCGAGTAGCGGATCTGTTTTTTTCTGTCGTCTTTTCGGGGGTTGAGGCCCTTGAAAAAGAGTAGTTGTTGATTCGTCGCCCTCTCTCCCCTTTCACTGAGTCGAATCATATGTCAGGCAACTCCGAGCACGTGGATCCGTTGGACGAGTTTACGGGCGTACCGCAACGCAGCGGAGGCCGCGACTTGCAAGTCGTGACGCCGCAGCGACGCGATTTGATCATGCCGCAAAGCAGTCCGGCGCCGGGCGCGATGTCGGGCATACCCGGCCCCACGGCGTGGCTGCGTGCCTTGCGGCGACATTGGTTTTTGGCCTTGAGCCTCGGACTGACCGGTGCGGTGGCCCTGGGCGTGCCAGCATGGCTATTGCTAGGAGCCGATTACGTGGCTTCGGCCACGTTGCTGGTTCGCGCGTATCCGCCATCGATCGCTTTTGAACCCGATGCGCGTGTGACGCTGCAAGACTTCGACGTTTACAAACGTTCGCAGCAGCAGTTGGTGAAAAGCCGCTTCGTGCTCACCCGGGCATTGGGCCGCCGCGATGTGGCGGCGCTGGAAATGGTGCGGTCGAAATCGGACCCCGTGACGTGGCTTCAAGACGAACTGGAAGTGAGCTTTCCGGGCAATGCCGAAATTCTGGAAATATCGCTTCGTGGCGAAAACCCCGAGGCGATTGCCAAGATTGTGAACTCGGTGGTGGACACGTACCTGAACGAAGTGGTATTTGCCGAAACGAAAAAGCGGCGACAAAAACTCGCGAACCTTCAGGACGTGATGGCCGAGAAATCGCGAAAACTAAACGACCTTCGTAGGGACTTGGAAAAGGAGGCACGAAGCCAGGCCAGCGCCGACAGCACGGTGCTGGGCCTGAAGCAGCAGATCAAGCTTCAGCAGTTCTCCCAGTTGCAGCAAAAGCTGACGGAAATCGAGTTCCGCATCATGGAAGAGCAGAATCAACTTCACGCTACCGAAGCGCTTGTGAAGGCCCAGGGGCCTCCGCG
>WGDQ01000845.1 GCA_015493185.1 Planctomycetaceae bacterium | reverse complement strand
ATTGTGATGTACGACGAGCTAGGGGCCGGCGATGGTGGGCTTGTGGCCATGAGCGAAAGCCGTGAGGCGGCTCAGCCGTTTTACCCAGACCAGAAACCGATCGATGCCTATTGCGCGGCCGTGCTCGATCAGGTGGATGTTTCGTCGTTGGAAAACGGCCACGCAGAAAACCGCTAACCACTGCCGCACACCGGCGCCGCTTGTGTTTTACGACCGAACGCCAATCCCCCTTTTTTCTTTTTTGGGCACGTTCTCGAACACGCAATCACGCGACAGAAGTCGCCTTTTCTGATTGAACAAACGCAACCACTGCGGCGCCGTGCGGCATGCCGCTTGGAACGCAAGACAAACCGAGCACGACTCAAAAGGCGATGTTTTTCAAACCGACCTGGAAAGCCCGCGAGACATGATGAACCTGCACCGTTTGAAACAAGAAATCTGCGAGATTGGCCGGCGGATCTACAACAAGGGTTTTGCGGCGGCCAACGACGGCAACATCAGCTACCGCATTGGTGAGAACGAGGTGCTGTGCACGCCCACGATGATTTCCAAGGGCTTCATGAAACCCGAGGATCTTTGCATCGTCGATATGCAAGGCAACCAGCTTGCCGGGCGTCGCAAGCGCACCAGCGAAATCCTATTGCACCTGGCGATCATGAAGCAGCGGCCCGACGTCAAAAGCGTGGTGCATTGCCATCCGCCACATGCCACGGCGTTTGCGGTCGCCCGCGAACCCATACCGCAGTGCGTGCTGCCGGAAGTTGAGGTTTTCCTGGGCGATGTGCCGATCGCACGCTACGAGACCCCCGGCACGCAGGCATTTGCCGATACGATTTTGCCGCTGGTCGACAAAACCAACGTCGTCATTTTGGCCAATCACGGCACGGTGAGCTACGGAGAAACGGTAGAACGCGCCTACTGGTGGACCGAGATTCTCGACGCTTATTGTCGCATTCTCATGCTGGCCCGCGACCTAGGGCGCATTCACTACTTCAGCGAAGGCGAAACGCGCGAACTGCTTGAGCTGAAAAAGCGGCTGGGTTTCAACGATCCGCGATTGTGGCCCGAGATGCAGAACTGCGACATCTGCGCCAACGATGTATTTCGCGATAGTTGGCAACAAGCCGGCGTCGAGCGTCGGGCCTTCCAACCACCATCGGCTGCTTCCGCTACGAGTCGATCCGCTGAGGGCAACCACCAAGCCGGCGGTGGCAACGGTGCGATTGCCCGCGTTGCCAGCACCTCGCGTGCCGTGTCGGCCGCGGGCGGCCCGTCGGCCGGCGATGTTGCAAGCGATCAGGAAGCGTTGATCCAGACAATTACCGATCGCGTGATCGAGGCGCTTCGCAGCGCCGGCCATGTTGCCTGAAACCGTAGCCCCCGCCAGCCTACGGATCGTTTTGCACAACAAGCGTCGCCGGTGGCGTGCGACCATTCGATTTCACAAAGTCAGGAGCTTGACCGTCTACTATGAAAGTCAGCATCATCGGAGCCGGTGGGCTCGTCGGGTCGTGTACGGCCTTTGCGTTGCAAACGGGTCGGGTTGTGCGGCATATGGCGCTGCTCGATGTGAACGCCAAAGCGGCGGAAGGCCAAGCGCTCGACCTGCTGCACGGCTCGTGCATTACAGCCGATCAGATCATCGAGGCCGGCGGATACGAACACGTGGCCGATAGCCACGTGGTTTGCATCACAGCCGGTTTGCGACGCAAGCCGGACGAAAGCCGACTCGATTTGATCAACCGCAACGTCGATCTTTTCCTCAGCATTCTGGGCGAAATCGCCACTGTCGGCCTCCGCGACGATTGCGTGGTGCTGGTCGTGTCGAACCCGGTCGATGTGCTCACCTATCTGGCAGCTCAGCGTCTTGGGCTGCCCGTCTCGCAAGTGCTGGGGCTTGGAACGCAGCTCGATACGATTCGTTTCCGCAGCCTGATTGCCCAGCACACCGGCGCGGCGCCCACACAAGTGTCGGCCCTCATCCTTGGCGAACACGGCGACAGCATGGTGCCTATTTGGTCGAGCGCCTCGGTGGCTGGGCTGCCGCTGGAGAAGTGGCCCGGCTGGTCGCCCCGCGTGGCCCAGGAGCTATTTGCCCGCACCAAGGGATCGGGTGCCGAGGTAATTGCCAAGAAAGGCGGAGCCGGCTTTGCCGTGGGGTTGGCCATTGCCGAGGTGATTGAAACGATTGCGTTGGACCGGCGCCGCACGCTGCCCGTTTCTACGGTGCAGCAGGGTTGCTACGGCATCCGCGACGTGGCCCTCAGCGTGCCTACCACGGTCGGAAGCGGTGGTGCACTGGCCACCCACGAAATCGAGCTTTGGCCCAAAGAACTCAGCGGACTGCGCAAGAGCGCGCAGGTGCTACGGCAAACGGTCGACACGGTGCTCGGGCGGTTGGCTTCGGCCAGATGATCGCTGGCCACTCAGCCGCGACGCGATCGTTGACCTTGAGCCCATAGAGCGAACGGACAGAACCTCGAATTCTTGCGGAAAAACCACTTGTCTCGGCTGTTCAGGCGAGTTTTGTCCGCTGGTTCACAAAAACATGCCGACCACATACCGGGTCAGCACAGCCGGCATCCCCTCATTCGGCCGCGCAACGCGCAATGCACAACGAGCCCAGGCCGCAACAAATTGCCAAGCTGCAATAAATAGCAAAACCGGCGCAGGCAACCGCAGCCCCGAGTAGGCGAGCCGCCGCAGCCCTCAGCACGGATCAGCACACGTTGCCCAT
>WGDQ01000844.1 GCA_015493185.1 Planctomycetaceae bacterium | reverse complement strand
GGTGTAGTGTTCGGCCAGCAGCGGTTTGTCTTCCTCGCAGGCGATGATCCGGTAGTCGATACCCCAGGCTCGAAGTACCGGTTCGGTGAACCGCCGGGCGGTATCGGGCGAATCGTCGACCAGATAGCTGCGATAGCCAATCACGGCCACGAGCGGCACACCCAGATCGAACAACACGTTGCGCAGCGCATCGCCCGACTCGAACAAGCCGGTCGACTGAATCATTACGATCGGCCGTTTGCCGCCAATGTGCAGTCCGGCGGCCAGCGCCCAGGCCTCGCCCTCGCGACAAACCCGCAGCAGCGATAGCTTCGGGTGATTGGCCAGGGCCGGCTCCCAGCGTCCCAATTCCGAGTCGGGCAACCACACCACGTGGCTTACGCCCACGGCTGCCAGCGTCGAGGCGATTTCTTCACCGCGAAACATGATGGGTTGACCCACGGCTGAAAAAAGACATGCTGCGGCCACGGCTACCCCAGCACGCGTTGTGCCTTGTGCCGCCGCACCGCATCTCGATCCGCTGCCCAATATAGGCTGCCCCCTCAGGGGCTCACAACACGCGATGTGAAACGCTGATAGAGCCACGAAACGCCCAAGAGCATCATACCCAGCACGGCAAAGGCCGCCACGCGGGCAATCACTTCCAGGCCGGCCAGATCGACCAAAAACACTTTAGCCAAAATCGGCACGAAGGCGGCCAACCCCAACAGGCGAAACAGCCGGTAACGCATCGCGAACCCCACGGCCACCAGTGCCGCGGCGTAAAGGCTCCAAAGAATCGAATAGCCGGCCATTCGCGCCATCCGCGTACTGCCGCCCGTCCAGCGTGCCACCACTTGCGGATGCGCGTCGATCCAGTCCGACAGTTCCCAGCTAAGTGCGCTGACCAGCACGAGATTGGCCGCAATGCCCAGCAGCACGTGGGCCATTGGTTCGATTTCAAGCCACGGCGGGCCGGGCACCTGTTTCGAGCGGTGCCGCTGCCCCAAACGGTAGTAGCCCCAACCGGCTGCGAAGTAAACAATCGCCAGCCAGAGCAGGCTGCCCATGCGGTCGTTGAGCAGCGGCCGGTAGCCGCCCTCGATCGAATCGAACAGATAAACCGCCTGTGCGCCAACCATCAGCACGGCCAGCAGCAGGCCGTAGGTTCTCGCCGCCGGGCTGTCGAATCGAAACCCCAAGGCCCACACCACGGCCACGTCGAGTGTCCAGAGCACCAGCACCATTCGGCCCTGCCATTGGCACGTAAGGGCCAGCATCAGCAACAAGTTGCCCAAGGCCAACGGCACGGCGGGCAGCAGCCACTGTTCGCCCTGTCGGAGCGACGAGGCCAGCCGGTCGCGCAGCAACAGGTGCATCGCCCCGGCGGCAATCATCATCGCCCCGCCGGTGAACATGGTGACGAATCGCGTGTCGAGCGACGTGCCCATCAGGGTGGAGGCCGGTTCCAGATAGTCGAAAGCGAACTTGCCTCCGGCCAGCAGAAACACGACCAGCGACGAAACGCGCATCTGGAAATCGCGGTAGTAAATTCCCACCAGCAAAAACGCCAGTCCCTCGGCACACCAGGCCGGCCCCAAATACATCATTTCGTCGAGCTGTAGCGGCGGGGCCAGTGTTGCCAAAGCGGCGGCTAGCGCAAGCTGCACGCGCGGCATGCGGTCCGACGCATCGACGCGAAGCCGCGTGACGGCGAACAGCCCCAAATGCCCCGCGGCCAGTGCCCAACAAACCAGCGCGAGCTGTTGTTCCGGCTCGCGATGGAACAACAAATACGTGATTCCCAGAAACCACGAGGCATTGGCCGACAGGGTGAACAAGTCGCTCGCCGTGCTGCCGCGCCGCCATAGCCAAGGGGGCAGCGTCGTGCCGAGCAAAAAGATCAGCGCGTGCAGGGCCACGTACCATTGGGTGCTCCACAAGTGGTCGGTCGATCGATAACCGTCGGCCAGCCAAAGCAGAAACATCGGCGCCGTGCAAACCAGCGCCAAGGGTTTCAGAAACGACCAGCCCCGCCACACGGCGCTGCCCACCAGGGCCACATTGAGAAAGGCCAGATAGGTGAAAATCAAATGATGGTCGAACGTGCCCTGGCTGGTGAAAAAGGGGGTCAGATACCCGCCCAACGCGCCCACGACGACCACGGCCGCGCTATTCAGCCACAGCGCCATCGCAATGGCCAGCGTGGTGATGAGCAGAAATTCCCAGTTGGCCACCGACGCGGGCCAGATTTCATAAAGCCGCAGCGACGCCACGGCCACGCAGTACAGGGTAAAGATGCCCAGCCCGGTCAGGCTTTGCGACAAAAGCGGCAGCCGTCGACGGTGGGCGACCACACCGGCTGCCAGCACGCCCATGCCCAACAGGTGCAGCCACAACACCTGAAGCCAGGCCGGCGTTTCGAACGTGGTCCATGCCCAGTGCACGCCGAGTCCTACGGCCACGAGCAGCACCAGCGAACCGGCCCATGTGAGCCAATGCCCGCCGATTTTCGCCTCGAGCGACTCGGCCCGGCGCCGCCTTGCGGCGGTTGCGGCCGGCTCGGCGGGCGGGGCTGCGGTTGGCTCGGCGATCGGGGTTGCGGTCGGCTGTTGTGCGTACGATGCGTGTTCGACCAGCTCTGCAGTCAGCGGCGCTGCCGGCGAGGGCGACGGTTTCGGCCCGCCGGATGAGGCCGCAGCGGAGTCGACCGGCTCCGACCGTGTCGCGAGCGTCGCAGGCGGAGAAGCCGGCGGCGGCACTTCAAATGCCACATCGCCCTCCGCCACCGCTTCGCGCGGCAACGACGCATCGCCCGTTCCCTCCCCCAGCGCGCAACGCAGCGCGTGCAACTCGGCACGCAGGCGCTGGATCTCCTGACGGTTGGCCGCGTC
>WGDQ01000843.1 GCA_015493185.1 Planctomycetaceae bacterium | reverse complement strand
GACCTGCCGGATGACAACCTGCCGAACAACGACCTGCCGAGCGATGATCCGCTGGACGATGATCTGTCGAGCGATGCCCCGCCGAGCGGTGTTCCATCAGGCGACGATCCGGCCGACAATGTTCGACAGCCCGCAGCCCGATCGACGGTGCAAATCAACGGTTCGATCCACACCAACGATGCATCCAGCGGTAGTCAGCTTCTGGTGCGCGATCTGGAACTACGTGCTCCGATTACAGGGCGGGTGCTGCGCGTCTTCGAAGAGAATGCCACGGTGGTTTCTGCCGGCACGCCGCTGATTGAGTTGGGCAATCTCCGCGACCTGGAAATCGAGGTCGACGTGTTGTCGGCCGATGCCGTGAAGATCAAGCCCGGGGCGAAAGTGCTGCTCGAGCAATGGGGCGGAGCCGAGCCGCTGGAAGGAAAAGTGCGCCGGGTCGAGCCGGCGGGCTTCACCAAAATATCGGCCCTCGGCGTGGAAGAGCAGCGGGTTTGGGTGATCGCCGATTTCACCGCACCGCCCGAACGATGGAGCGCCTTGGGCGACGGTTATCGCGTCGAGGCGAGAATCGTCATTTGGGAAGACGACGACGTTGTGAAAGTGCCCACCAGCGCGTTGTTTCGCCACGGCGATCGTTGGGCCGTTTTCTGTGTCGAAAACGGACGCGCCCGGCTGCGGCTGGTTGAAATCGGTCGACGCAACGGCCTCGAAGCCCAGGTGCTGCGGGGTCTTGAGCCGAACGCGCAAGTGATCGTGCATCCGAGCGACAAAGTGGTCGACGGCGTGAAAGTGCGGCTGCGTCCTACGGGATGAACGCCGCAGCGCAAGAAGGTCCGATGCCCTGCCGAGGAGTTCGGCCCCTTTTTGCTTCTCCCGCGCTCCACCACTTTTTCACGTTTTTCGTGGAGCGGCCACGTTGTCACGAAGCGGCCGACGCGCGCTGCTTTGCGGCAGTTGTGCCGCGGATGGCTGTTGCTGCATAGCTCCGAGCACGTACAACGCACGTCGGGCGTGCTGATTGAGCGGGCCTTTTGGCTTTGAAGAGACTGGCTTCGAACAGGTCTCAGGTTTTGAGAAGTCGCCGGTCCCACACGGGCCGTGTGAAGCTGCCGCCGCTGAACCTCTGAGAAGAAGGTTTTCAAACTTTTCTTCGGCAGACAAGTAGAACAGACAAGCAGAAACGCCGGCGTATTATCGCCGCAGCAGGCCGGCGCTCGACTGGAAGTAGCGTCGTCGGCGCTGCTCGTCGGATGCGTCGCACGGCCGTCGGCGCGACTCCAGATCGGCCAGATTGGCCTGGCAGTAGCGACAGCCGATCTCGTGCAGGTGAAAACGGATGTAGTTTTCGGTGTCGGCATCCAGCGCGGACAGCAGGTAGCTGCCCAGTTGTTCGCGAGTGGGGCAGCTCAGCCGATGACGCCGCCAGATGGCACCCAGCGAATGAACGCCCGCGTCGCGGCGGCCACACGTTTCGGCGAGCTGCTGCCGCAATGCTTCGTCCTGCCGCAGCGCCAGTTCGATCTGAGTCATTTGCTCGGCAGGCAACGACTCATCCAAATAAGCTTCGAGATCGCTCTGGCTGATACTGGACGGCATCGTGTTTGAATCGCTTCGGGGATGAATGTTTTGACAGGGGGACGTGTCTTGTTCTGAAAGCCGGCTTCAAACGCCGGAGCGACCGGTGCAATCTCCGACGACGCATTTGTTTTTGAGAGCAGCGATTGTTTGCAAGTAGCGACGCACGGAACGCCGGCGTCGTTCGGGTCAGGCCTCGCGCAGCTCGGGAAACACGTCTTCCGACAGGCCCCGTTTGCGGATCGTGGCCCGCAATCGGGCAAGAAAGTCGAACTTGTAGTTGGCAACCTCTTGTTCCGAAATGTCGAGCATACTTGCCACGCGTTTGTTGGGCAGTCCGCGAACGAACAACAGCTCGATACACTTCAGCTTGTTCCAGCGTCCTTGGGCTTTCCAACGATCGATTTGGGCGGCCATGGCGGCCGCTAGCGACTCTTCTTCTAGTTGCCGACGTTCGCCGCTGCGAGCAATACTGCTGGCGGGCCGCGCGCGACCGGGCAAGTCGCGCTCGCCCATGCTGGTGCGCCCATTGGCCAAGGAAACGGTCGGCCGCCGGCCTTCGCGACGCAAATGATCGGTAAGCTTGTGGGCCGCGATGGAAAACAAATAGCTTTCCAGCGGGCGGGAACCATCGTAGTTGGGCAAGCTTGTCAGGAAGCCGACGAACGTTTCCTGCACCACATCTTGGCTGGCATGGCGATTGCGCAAACGACTATCGACGAAAGCCAACAAG
>WGDQ01000842.1 GCA_015493185.1 Planctomycetaceae bacterium | reverse complement strand
CATGCGTAAACATCGCTGGACGAACGCGCGACTGGCCGCGGGCGCCAGGGAATGCGCTTGCCGGCATGAATGCGTTGGTCGGTTCCTGGGGCATCGTGCCCAAGCCGGCATTCATACCGCGCGGTGCGCGGCGTTTGCGGCCGAGCAGTTCCACCGGGCAACAGCAATGTGACAGATCGCCGTGCGGCGATCAAATCGGGACACCGTTTTTCTCGCCGCTGTCGCCGGCACGCCCAGACGCACGCCGGCGTTGATAAGTGACACCGGTGCCCCACATCACCAGCCCGAGCAACGCTGCGGCAAACAACCACAAACCGACATAAAACGTCGGCGGCTTGTAACGCAGCTCCAGTCGCCCGGCGCCGGCCGGAACCAGCATGCCGCGCAGGGCGTGGTTTGTGCGAAAGATGTCGATCGGTTGGCCGTTGTATGTCGCTTGCCAGCCGGGATACCAGAGATCGGCCAACACCACCAAACCCGGGGTTTCCATCTCCACGTCGATCACCAAACGCTGCGGTTCTTCTTCGACCAGCGTGGCCCGCCCGCGTACGCGTTGTTGTGGCGGTTCCACGTTGCCGGCCACAAGGGCCAATTGCCGAGCATCGAAATCCGGTTGGCTCAAGCGACCAAGCGTTTTTTGCGGGTCGGTTTCGCGCTCGTACCGGGCGGGCACATACACGCGCGGCAGGCAGGTTTTGCTTTCGCGAACCCAATAGTCGGGGGCGGTGAAGCGTGGCTTTACGCCGGGCGGCGGCGTGCCACGATAAATGCGATAGCGAAGGTTCAGCATATCCAAGATCGGCGAATTGAGCGGCGGAATGAACCACTGACTGCCATGCGTATTGTGGTTGTCAACGCGACGCCCGTCGACCCAAAGCTCGCAACGCTCGAAAAGCTCCATCAGGTGTCGTGGTCCCGCCCCATCGTAGCCGCGGATGTCGTAAAGGTCGTGTGTTTGATTCAAGCACGCAGGCAGGCAATTCCAGCCGCAAACACGTCCCGGTGGCGCGTCGTGCAGCGCTTCGAGTGCCGGCAGACGCGGGTAGTATAGTGCGGGGCTTACTTGAGGGTTGACTCCCCAGGCGTTGAAAACCATCTCGCCCACGAGCAAGGCAGCCCCTACCGCGGGCATCCACGCTCGGCGCCAATGTGGTAACAACACCACCGCCCATCCCGCCACGGCCAGTGCGCAAAACAGCGCGCTGAAAGCATAGTTGCGAGCAAACCACATGCGAATGGTCGCCGCGGCCGCGGCCGGAATGCCCGGTGCCAACGACAAACGCACGATCGGCTCAGGCCAAACCACGATGCGCACAAGGCACCATGCGCCAAGGCCGACAATCGTCGTCACGCACGGTACCCAGAACCAGCGCGGCACCGGCTCGCAAAACACGGCGCCGCTCGCGGCGCGAGGCGAAGCTTGCGCTAGCGCTTGCCCACGGCCGGCATCGTGCGGCAAACGCCAACGTCGCAACAGCACTTCCAGACCAATAGCGCCCAAGGCCAGCACCGCGAAGGCCGTGACGAACACGAAACGGTTGTTTTGCAGCAATCGAAGGGGAAATACGCGGAACAGCAGGGCCAGCCCCGGAATGCCCAGCGTATGGCTCAGCGCAAAAAGGCCGATCGCCAACCAGCCGATGCTCATCACGCGATGCCGCCTGCTCCAAAAGGCCCAAGGTGCCGCCAGCAGCGTCATGATCAGGCCCGCATAGCCCATAGCGGCTTCCTCGCTGCGGGCATTGGGTGCGTGGTAAATGCCCTGTTCGTAGTGTCCGCCCGGCGCGATGTAGAGACTGCCCCGTTGCCACGATCCGTAGAAGTAAGGACAAACCAGCAGCGGCAAAGCGGCCGGCCCAACGCTGGGGAATTCGACGCGACCCGCCTCACGACGAGCCACGCGTCGGCTGTGTGCCAGGTATTCGATCGTGGGCAAATTCTGCGGGGCCGACAGCAGAAAACCCAGGCCCCAACCAAGCAGCAGCGCGACCACCACCCCCAAGCGTTGCCAGGCGATGCTCTGCCGGCCGTATGCGTCGACGCACGCCACCAGAGCATAAGCGCCCGAAGCCAGCAACGCGTGGGCCGCAACGCCCGCATGGCCGCTAACCAGCAGCAGGGCCGTTGCCACGGCCAGCCCAATGGTTCCCAAACCGCCGGGCCGCCGCACGGTGGCGTCGGTAGCCAGCAGTAGCCACGGCAGCCAGACGGCGACAAAACTGGGCGGATAGCCGCGCCACAAGATCAAAAAGCCGATCAGCGGAAACGACCACGCGGCCACGACCGCCGGCCAAAATGAAACGCCGATCGCACGGCGGAAGAACCAGTAGGCCCCGATGCCACCCACGAGCGACTTGAGCAACTGCACCCAAGCAATTGTGACGGGCGAGGGAAACAGATAGTCGACCAGTCGGAAGGGCGAGAACACCGCTGTATTGTTGGCTGCAATGAATGGCGCGCCGCAATAGTTGTAGGGGTTCCATAGCGGCAGCCGGCCTTGGCGAACCTCGCGGGCGGCATAGCGACGTCGTAGCTCGATTGAGATGATCTCGTCCGACAACGTGCCGTCGAGCGCTACGTAGCCCTTGGTTTCGGGAGTGATGGGCAGATAGAAACGCGGCAGCTTCAAGATGTCGAGCGGGAGCAAGATCTTTTGCCCGCTGAGCGAAGGGCCGTAGAGCAGCACTTGCGTGGCGACAATGCCCGCAACGAGCACAGCCGCCCGTGCCCATCGACTTCGCGGCTCGACAATGCCGGTTGGCCCGGGCATCGTTGCGTCGGCCTGGGTTGCGCCTGATGGCGATGCCCCCGACGATGCGTGCTCTGACGGCACGACATTTGACCCCGTCGTTTGTTCGACGTCGGCCGGCGAGTTGGCAGCATCGTTGGAATGAGCGTCTTGATGCATACGGTGAAAGGAGCCGCAACGAAGCCGTTCACTGATAAAAAAGGACGTGTGAGTCACACCACGTCAGCAACACCGCGACGCCGCGGCCCGTTGAAAAAGCCGTTCTGCCTGCCGGTAGTCAAAACTGGCCAGCTCTGCGCGACCCAAAGCGCGACATATCCGTGGATATGCCTGCGGGGGCCTCGTTGAGCTGACCAGTTCTGTGGTTCCGTCTCACGGACGAAGCGTTTTTTTCAACAGCTTGCTAGGCGATCGAGATCGTCTCGTCGAGATACACGTCCTGAATGGCGTGCAATATTTCCACGCCTTCGCGCATGGGTCGCTGGAAGGCCTTGCGACCGCTGATCAGCCCCATGCCGCCGGCCCGTTTGTTGATGATGGCCGTTTTCACGGCTTCGGCCAGATCAGTTGCCCCGGACGAGGCGCCACCCGAGTTGATCAATCCAATGCGGCCCATGTAGCAGTTGGCCACCTGGTAACGGCACAAGTCGATCGGGTGATCGCTGGTCAGCTTTTCGTAAACCAGCGGCGATGTCTTACCGAACTTCAGCGCCGTGAAGCCGCCGTTGTTTTCGGGCAGCTTTTGTTTGACGATATCGGCCTGAATCGTCGCGCCCAAATGATTGGCCTGACCGGTCAGGTCGGCGGCCACGTGGTAGTCCTTTTCGGGAGTTTTGAAGGCCGGGTTGCGCAGGTAGCACCACAAAATGGTAGCCATTCCCAACTCGTGGGCCTGAGCAAAGGCATCGGCGATTTCGACGATCTGCCGGTTCGACTCCGGCGAGCCGAAATAGATCGTGGCCCCAATGGCCGCAGCGCCCATGTTCCAGGCTTCTTCCACGCGACCGAAGAGAATCTGGTCGTACTTATTCGGATAGGTCAGCAACTCGTTGTGGTTGATTTTGACCACGAACGGAATCTTGTGCGCGTACTTACGGGCCGTCATGCCCAGCACACCAAAGGTCGATGCCACCGCATTGCAGCCGCCTTCGATCGCCAGCCGCACAATATTTTCCGGATCGAAGTACGCCGGGTTGGGAGCGAACGACGCTCCGGCCGTATGCTCGATGCCCTGGTCGACCGGCAAAATCGACACATAACCCGTGCCGGCCAACCGTCCGTGGTTCAAGATGCGGTTCAGGTTGGTCAGCACCCGAATGTTCCGGTCCGACGCGGCGAAAACGCGATCGATAAAGTCGGGGCCCGGCAGTTGCAGCGACTCTCGGGGGATCGTCTCGCAACGGTGATCGAGCAGCTCTTGGGCTTCGTCGCCGATCAGGTCGACAATCGGGGTGGCCGTTGTTTGGGTAGCCATGATGACAAGTTCTCCTTCGCGGTTTTTCTGAAAATCGCCGCGTGCGGCGCTAATGGCATTGTCGAAGTGTAGCGTACCGTTCCGCCCCGTTTTTCACAATTGCCAGGCCGTGCAAGGTAAATTCCGTACGACCGTTCCCACCGCGTAGCCGTGGGCGATGATCGCCCATCTTGAAGCTCTCGTGAAGCTCTCGATGCGCCACATCAGACGGCACGTAACATGCGGCCAGCCGATTGTTTGCCGTGGGGCCGAAAATCCGAGCAGCAAATTACGCAAAATCAACCGAGGGCAGATCGGTTCCGGTTGTCCGCATGGTTCCGGTTGCCCACGTGTTCGATCGGGCCGCGCGATCGGGTTCAGTCGGCCAGCCACCGGCGGAGCACTTCCTCGGTGTGTTGGCCCAGCGCCGGCGCCTCATCCGACAAGGGTAGCGGAGCGGCGTCGATATGCAGGGGCGAAGCGGGGGCTGTGAACCAACCTTCGCCGTCGCGCATGCGATGCCACATGCCCCGGGCACGAAGCTGAGGATCGGCCATCACCTCGTCGATGGTTCGTACCGGTGCGGCAGGAATGCCCGCGGCTGTGAGCTTCGCAAGCCAACGGTCGCGGCGATCGGCTTGCAATAAGTCTTCGATTCGCTGTTGAAGCTCCTGCCAGTTTTGCGTTCGCAGGCTGTTGGTTTTGAAGCGGGCGTCGGAAGCCAGTTTCGCATCGCCCAACACAGCGCATAGCTTGCGCCACAGCACATCGTTGCCTGCCGCAATAACCAACGGCCCGTCGGGCGTGGCGAAGCTCTGAAACGGCGTGATCGAGGGGTGTCGGTTGCCGAGCGGTTGCGGTACCTGTCTGGTGACTTCGAAACGGCAAATGGCGTTTTCCAACGCAGCCACGGTGCAGTCCAGCATACCAATGTCGACCTCTGCCCCCACGGCATGCTGATCGCGACGTCGCAGCCCGGCGAGCACGCCGATGGTCATGAACAGACCGGTGAGCAAATCACTGATCGAGGTGCCCACTTTCACCGGTTCTTCAGGCCGCGGCCCTGTAATGCTCATCAATCCGCTGAGCGCCTGAATCACAATGTCGTAGGCAGGCCGTTCGGCATCGGGGCCGCTTTTTCCAAAGCCCGATCCCGACACGTAGACAAGCTGCGGGTTGGTCGCCTTCAAGCGGTCGACCCCCAACTCCAGGCGTTCGAGCGTTCCCGGCCGAAAGTTTTCGACCAGCACATCGGCCCGTTCGACAAGCCGCAAAAACGTGTCCCGGTCGGCCTGGTTGTTTTTCAGGTCGAGCACGATGCTTTTTTTGCCACGGTTCAGGCTGGCAAAGTAAGCACTCGTGCCCGACGGCAGAAAGGGCCCAAACGCTCGGGCGTCGTCGCCCACGTCGGGCCGCTCGACCTTGACCACCTCAGCCCCCAAATCGGCGAGAATCATCGTGCAAAACGGACCGGCCAATACGCGGGTCAGGTCCAGCACGCGCACGCCTTTTAAGGGAAGCAGTTGACGATCATTGGGGTTCGGCATGATGGTTTCACGCTGCTGCGTTTTCGTTTTACGAGCGAGCCGCCAAGCCCATGCCTGCGCTTCGCGAGGACATGGTGGTTTGCGTCACGCCACTTTAAGGTGGCTCAGGCGGCTATGGCCATTACGATGCTCGAGGCCAAGGGAATCGGGCCTCCAGCAATGTAAAACCCACGTATACGCTCATCGAGACAGCCACGCCAACATACAGCTCATGAACGCCCGGCGCAAGCCACTGTTTGGCCACATACCAAAGGGGCGTAACGATAATGGCCATCAGCAAGCTGGCTTCGGCCGCCCGTGTCGAAGCCCGCTGCCAAAACAGCCCCACGATAAGCGAGGGCAAAAAGCAGGCGGCGTAGATCGATCCGGAAAAGGCGCTCATTTCGATAATGCCCTCGCGGGCCACCAGCGAAATGACGGCGGCGGCAACCGAAAGCACCACGACCCACCGACGCGTGTAACGCATGGCGGTTTGCGCCTCGCGGCCCGGTTTGACCAGATCGTGATCGGCGCTCGAGGCCGCCACGAGCAGCACGCTATCGAGCGACGACATCACAGCCGCGATCAACCCGGTGAGAAAGAACGCCCCGCCCACGGTGCCCAACAGGTTGCCCGGTCCTAATAGGTAGGGGATCACCTGATCGGTGTCCACCGCGCCGTTGGCGCCGATAAGTTCGTCGGGATCGACCATCGCATGTGCCAGGAAGCCCACCGGAAGCAACAGCAAGTAGGTAAGCAGCAGCAGTACCGGCGCAATCCAACGTCCGCGTCGCAGTTCGGCATGCGACGAAAGACCGTAAAACCGCGACAGCAGACGTGGTTCGACAAGCGTTTTCACGCCCACGCCCAGGGCCAGGGCCAACATGGTCAGCAGCGGCGTGTTGCGGCCCCAATCCAACGCGTGCGGCTCTGCGGTTCGCACTGCATGCAAAAGCGGGGCAAGCCCGCCATTGCGGTAGATCATGGCCGCCGGCATCAACAGCGAGGCGGTGAACAGAATCAAACCCTGTACCGAATCGGTGGCCACCACCGAGTGGAAACCGCCGGCTAGCGTGTAGCCAGTAACCACCAGACAAACACCGGCCACCACCGGCAAGTGGGCAATGCCGAAAAGCCGCACGTCTTCCAGTTCCAGCAGGCTTTCCAACACCCATGTGGCCCCATAGTAAACGGCCACCATGTAGAACAACGACGATACAACCACCACCAAACCGGCCAGCCGGCGCATGGAACGCGATCCGTAACGCGCGCCGAGCAATTGAGGAATGGTGAGCGCTTCGAAGTGCCGAGCCGCCGTGACCAATCGCGGCGCGACCACGAACCAGGCCACAAAACTCAAGCCTCCGAAGACAAGCACGCAAATCGCCCACCACGCGGGGCCTTCGGTATAGCCGCGGCCGGCGTGCCCCACAAATGTGACCGAGCTGACGAACGTGGCGTAAAACGACAGTCCGATCACAATACCACCGAGCGAACGACCGCCCACAAAATAATGGTCGAGCGTGCTCGATCGCTGCTTGCCCAACCAGCCGTGATAGGCCAGCAGCGCCAGGTAGCCCGCCAAGAAGGCCAGTTGTGTTGCGTGCGTGCCGAACCAGTGCATGGTGTTCCACTCGACTTCATAGAAAGCAATAAGAACCAGCGGACAAAACGCGTCTGAACGGCCGAGACAAGCGGTTTTTCTGTGAGAATTAGAGGTTCTGTCCGTTCGTTCCAAAAAAACAGCTTGCGACAATTCGTACTGTCACGGCCCAGTTGGGCTGTCTCACCGGTCGTTGCATTGGCCTGTTGGCAGCGGTGTCTTCGATCACCCTCGCGTCAACAGCACAAGCGACCTGCCGGCGTGTGGCATGCTGTGTTGCTTAATAAACCCTTTCGCGGTGCCACGTGCCCGCAGGCCGCCCGACATAGCGAGACGGTTTTGTCCAGCGAGACCGGGCCGAGAGACGATCGGCCGGAAGTCGCGCAAGATCGGCATTTTCGGCTACCGTCGTCCGTGTGGCAATGCAGGCTTTCAAGACAGCGGAGCAGCGCGAGTACGATTGCCGCTTCCAACGAGAAGCGACGCCGGGTAGCGGGCGCGAGCCGCTGCGACTTGCGGAGGCTTACGGAAAAAGATGGGGCATCAGTCCTTCCCGATCGGGCCCCATGCGCCGTAGGCGGTTTTCTGCATGCGTTTTTGCGACAGTGCGCGTGCGTTTTGAATGCCGCGTTTGTCGTGCCGCTGCCTCTGGAATTTGCCTACCAGCTTTGCGGATTCTCCTAGCGCGCTTACGCAGTCGTTTGCACTTTTTCAGGGAGTGCCGTTTCGGAGTGGTGCCTTTTCAGGGGGGGCCGTTTTGGTGTGTGCCGTTTCAGGGTGTGCCGTTGTGAAACCGCTTCGCGATTGCGCTGCGGTTCACGCTGGGGAATAGTGCGCGGCGCGGGATCGCGGATACGGAGGGCACGGATGCCGCGATGTGTCTGCGCCCTCGCCGAGGTTCCGGCGGTTGTGTGATTCGGACGACTGCGCGGATTGCGCGGGCGGCACCGGCAGTTGCGTGATGCGGGCGACCTGGCCCTTTTGCCGACAAGTTGACCGCTATTCTCAGGCAGCCGTTCTGCCAAATTGGCAGCCGCCCGTTGTTGCCGTTCGGGACCGCACGCGAAGCGTGTGTGTTAACTCGGCTCGATCTCTTGGCTTGCAAAGCAGGTGGTGTTAACTGGCACGCGCTTTGCGTTCTTGGCAGGGGCGAGTTCAGTCGTCGTCGGCGTTTGGGTTCCAACGGTGCCTGACTGGCCTGACCGGCGATTGCGGCTGGCGAACCGGCGCGTTGGCGCCCGCGTCGAGAAAGCAACTTGCCGGCAACGTGCCGAATGGGCCGAATGGCCTGGGCATTGAGAGGGAACCGGCCGGCGGTGTTGAGCAGTTGCCCATCCGGCCGAAAGCCAACCACGGGGGGCATGTCGTATCGGTAATTTGTCGAACGGCGAAACGTGCGCGAACCGCGCGGCGTTGTCTGCTGAGTTCGGTGTATTGCCGATAGCTGCTGATTTCTTGGTGTTGAAAATTTTCGAGACATTTTTTCGCACGATCGGCACGCGGTTGGCGATCGCATGAGATGCGAAAACCGTTGCCGATCTGCTCGACTCATCATCATTCGTCAAGGGAGCCTTCAACCGATGAGTGCACGAACCTATCAGCGGTTTCACCCGTTGCAACAACTTCGCGAAGAAATGGACCGGCTTGTCAACGAGTTTGCGGGAGCATTGCCACGTGCCGCCGGATACGGCTTGCCGCTGGTAGGAGGTCAACCGTTTCCGGCTGTCAACGTTTGGGCCTCGGACGATGCGATTTACGCAGAGACCGAACTACCTGGCCTGCGCCAGTCGGACCTTGATATTTCGGTGTTGGGAAACGAGGTCACAATCACCGGCCAACGGCCCGACATCGAACAGCAAGGCGTGAAGTATCATCGCCGCGAGCGGGGCGTGGGTTCGTTTTCACGTACGATCCGCCTTCCGGTTGAGATCGACCCACAGCGTGTCGAGGCGACGCTTCGCGACGGCGTGTTGACGCTGAAGCTGCCCAAGGCCGAGGCCAACCGACCACGAAAGATCAAGGTGACAACCGGCAACTGAAGCAGCTCCGAATGGTTTGCGACACGGTTTGCGACACGCGGGCGATCCGAACGACGGGTATTTCACTTCCCACCGGTGTGTGGCGAATCGTTGTGCCGTGTGTGGCTGCGGCAAGAGCTGGTTTGCTTAACTCTGCGGCGCACGAATTCTGAGCCGGTAGGCATGTCGATCTCGTAGCGTGCCGGAGTAGAAGGTCTTTTCGAATGAATGGCCGCGTTGTTGGCCAAATCATATTGGGAGGAGAACGAAACATGGCGACCCAATTCAATCCTCACGAAGCCACGGATGTCGAGACCTCGCGACCCGAGCCAACACGTAGCGGACCGGTGTTCCGTCCCAATGTCGACATTCTGGAAAAACAGGAC
>WGDQ01000841.1 GCA_015493185.1 Planctomycetaceae bacterium | reverse complement strand
CCAGCCGGCAGCCCCATGGGCCGGACTCGCGAAGACCTGGTTTCCAGTCGGTGCCACACTGCTGGTAGCCGCCGTGACGTTGCCGCCTGAAACCTCGTCGGACAGCGCAACGCCCGGCACGGCGGCGTTCAATACCGTGCCGGCGGCAAAGTCATCGGGTTCGACTGAAATCGTGGTAAACGTCGGCTGGATGTTACCCACCACCGCATAGCGAGCTGAACCCAGCTCGAGCCGCGAGTTGTCGATTGCCAAAGGGGCGGCGGCCGTGGAGTCGTAGGATTCGATGCTGGCGTTGCGATAGACATCGAAACGGTAAGTGGTCGTGATATTGCCAGCGATGCGAAGCGTTTGCGTGCCATCGGCCGCGACGGAAACCGGTCCCAAAACCAACGGTGCTCCGGGGGCGGGGGCGGTTACGGCGCCGGTGAGGCCAAGCACTTCGGCAGTGAGCGTGGCCGCAGGATCATCGGGCCGGATAACGATCGTGGTGTTTTCACCGGCTTCGAGGAAAAAGGTGAAATCGTCTGTGTCGGCAGCATCGTGCAGCAGGCCCGTGTTGGTGCGGCTCGCGACCACAAGGCTGCCAAGTGGTTCGATGCGCTGGAAGGGGTTGATGGTGGCAGACACGACATCGAGCTGCAACGAACCGCTATAGGCGAGCATGGGGTTGCCGAAGCCGTCGGTCAGAGCGCCGGCCGGCATGTCGATCGCAAGCGTGCCATCGTGCACGATGCCCGCGATGGTGTACTCCACCACATCCGCAGCTACGACCTGTGCGCCGACAACCGTACCGTCGCTCAATTGCAGATCGCTCGGATCCACGCTGGCCGGATCGACCGCTTCATTGAGCTGCACCTGAATGGTGGTAAGCGGCAGTGTGACGAGGCTGCCGTTGGCCGGTGTGGTGGCCACTACCTGCATGGGCAACAGGTCGAAACGGAACTGGCGGTCGAACTGGCGGATGGGGTCGCCGTCTGCATCGCGAAGGATCGCGCCGTCGGCGATCTGCATGGTTTGCAGCCCCTCGGCCGTAACCGGCGAAGCAACGAAATCGAAAATCAAATCGTTCGGTCCGGCAAGCGTCACACTATCGGCGGCAACGCCATTGACCGTGAGATCCGATGCATCGACCGTAGCCGGATCGTAGGGATGCGACGTTTGAATCGTGAACGTCGTGGGCGGGGCCGTCACCACTTCATTGGCTGCCGGTTGCGAAGCCGAGACGTGCATGCCCATTTGTTCCAGCGCGCCACGGGCATTGAGACGGCCGCCGGTGACGGTGACGTCGGCCATCGCAGGAATGGGGTCGACGCCCGCGAGAATGGCCGCCTTGATGTCGGCTGCGGTGGCCGTAGGAAACGAGTCGTATAGCAACGCGGCCACGCCGGCGACGTGGGGCGTGGCCATCGACGTGCCGTTGTAGTTGCCGTAGGTATTGCCCGGCAAGGTGCTGTAAACGCTCACACCGGGCGCGCCAAGGTCCACTGACGTGGCGCCGATGTTCGAGAAACTGGCCTTCTGGTCATTCCGATCGGTAGCGGCCACCGAGATGATATTGTCCAGATCGTAACTCGACGGGTAATGGGGCAAGAGATCGGTGTCGACATTGTCGTTTCCGGCAGCGGCGATGAAGAGCATGTTCTCGTTGCCACTGGCGATGATGGCATCGCGGAGCGTGGACGAAAAACCGCCGCCACCCCAACTGTTGTTGGTAAGCACAACGTTCACGCCATAGTCGCGCTTCATCATGGTGGCGTAGTTCAGTGCGGCCACGGCGTCGGCCGTGCTGCCGGTTCCGCTGGCACCAAGGAACTTGAGCGCCATGATTTGAGCGTTCCAGCTCACGCCGCTGATACCAACGCCGTTGTTGCCCACCGCGGCGATCGTGCCGGCAACATGGGTACCGTGGCCGCGGTCGTCGAAAGGGTCGTTGTCGTTGTTGCGAAAGTCCCAGCCGAAGATGTCGTCGACGTAGCCGTTGCCATCGTTGTCGATGCCGTCGCCGGCGATTTCACCAGGGTTGCGCCACATGTTGTCGGCCAGATCTTCGTGGTTGTAGTCGACGCCCGAATCGATGACGCCGACCACCACGCTGCTGCTGCCGGTGTTGGTGTCCCAGGCCTCCGGAGCGTCGATGTCCGCGTCGGGCGTGCCACCCGACTGGCCCGTGTTGTTTAGGCCCCACAGGTTGCCAAAGCTGGGGTCGTTGGGAATCGTAGCGTCTTCCCAGACGACGAAGTTTGGTTCCACGTATTCGACCGAGCTCAACTGCCCCAGTGTCGAGCGAATCTGGTCGTAGTCGATACCGGCTGTTTCCACCAGTAGCATATCGCTGGGCCCAAGAGGCCGAACATCGCGCAGCGGAGAAGAAGCAACCGTGGGGGCGTCGGCCGCAACCACCGAGGATGTGGTGAATGCCGAGCTCAACAATGAAACCATGTCGCCCGATGCCGTGCGCAACTCGGGCGACTCGTCGCGGAGTTTGACAATCCATTGGTCTTGGTAGGCCAACGTAACCTGCCCAGCCCATTCGATGGGGGCCATCCGCTCTTCGGCGAGGAAGGCCGGGTCTTTGAGCACCTCGGGCAGCCCGTCGGTCGAAGCCGCCAGTTCGAACCAGCGGCTATCGGCATTCAGTAACCGGCGTGGTTCGAGAGCCTCGGATCGCAGCATGCCGTAGAACCACTTTGCACGAAGGCCATGTCGTGGGCCACGTTGGCGCCTGCGCGTCATACGGATGTCTCCCCGCTTTTATGGTTTCTGTTTCATCGGGATGTGGGGCTGCAGGTCGACGCCGGTTCGAGACGCTCGCGAGGCTCGACGTTTTTCTCCTGTCTCCCTCATGTGC
>WGDQ01000840.1 GCA_015493185.1 Planctomycetaceae bacterium | reverse complement strand
TCGGCGTTTCGCGTGCAGGTTCGTGCCGGCTTGCACTGTGCCCCCCGAATGCACGGAGCAATGGGTACGCTCGATCAAGGCGGTACGGTTCGCTTCAGCATCAGCGCCCTGAACACACCTGAACAAATCGACGACGCAGTGGATGCCATGCAGGAGATCGCCTCGGCCGAATTGCCACTGTGAGTCACGTGGCAGCGCGGCAGCCACAATGCCAGCCAGGCAGTCGCCGCGCGAGAGTAAAGATTCCAAACAGTCGGCTCAGGCCAATTCGGCTAGCCCGCGAGGTGCTTTTCCGGCAAAGCCACATGCTTTCAGCCTACAGGTACAGCGCACATGCTCCAAACAAGCTAAGCGCACCGGTCCGCCGGCTCGCATCGCTCAAGTGGCACGATCGAACGGCCAACTGGTGCCCCGATAGCCACTGCCTGGCACGTCCTGCATGGCCCACATTTGCTGCACCCACACCAGTTGGCACGTCGTCGGTGTGAGGGAGCGGTACAATTGTCATCTATCAATTTTGATGCATCGCGGTTCGGCGTTGGATGTCTTCATTCGAGCCGCAGCAATCGGCTGAAGACTCGACGACCGAAGCGCTGTGGTTCAGCCGCTCAGTCGAAGGCACGGAGAACACCTAAAACACCATGGCGGAGCAACCTTGGTTTCAAAACGGTTTGCGTTTTCGCTGCACGGCTTGCGGCGATTGCTGTACTGGTGCGCCTGGCTTTGTTTGGGTGAACAAGGCCGAGATCGAAAAGCTGGCCGGCCGGCTCGGCATTGCCGTCGATGAGTTTGAGCGGAAGTACACGCGCAAGGTTGGTATTCGCCGCAGCCTTGTCGAGTTTCCTAACGGAGACTGTGTGTTTTTCGACAACAAGACGCGCAAGTGCCAGGTTTACGAAGACCGGCCGCGCCAGTGCCGAACGTGGCCGTTCTGGGAATCGAACATCCGCAGCGAAGAAGCCTGGCGAAAAACGTGCGAGATATGCCCCGGCAGCGGCAAGGGACAGCTTGTGCCCGTTGAAGAGGTGCTTCGACAAGCGGCCGTGTTGAAGCTCTGACCGCCCAACGTTCTCGCCCGTCGCCTCTCCTACACGCTTTCGGGGGGATTCATGCGGCGCAATCGCATGAGAGCGCGCATCCAGCCACGTGTTCGCAACACACGGCCAATGGCTTGGGCTGCCGGCAGCAAGAGCTTTTCCGGTTTCTACGGCAGCACGCGTCACTCGGCTTCGACGATCGCACGGCAAGATACTTTTTCCGCAGTTCTTTCACCCAGCGGCCTCGGAAGCGTTGCGACGGCCACGAAAGCGCCGCAGTAGAAAGCACTTCGAGTGCCCTGCTCTAAATGGCCAAACGCCGTCTGCATGACCACCCCTGCCCCTCCGTCGGTCTATTCGGCCACGCGCTGTTGCAGCGTGCACCGCAGTCATTTTGGGCAAAGACTGCGGATTTTGCAGATTCTTTCGATTTCACGGGTGCTGATGCCGATAACAGCAAACACCTCAGGGTGGAGAAGGCGCGGGCTCATGTGCTCGAGGCACGAACACGCTCGCATCCCGATGCAGCCACATTCGCCGCAAGAACCTTATAGAATAAGGTGTTGCGACGACTCGATGGGTGCGACCCCCCAGAGGTCAAGCTCTTTGACAATTCGTTCGCGATCACCGCGTCTCGGCCAAGTGTGTGCCGACCACACGACGAGCATGCCGGCAAAGAATGCGGCCGCTCGGCTGGCCACAGGGACGATTGATCTTGACTCTAATGCTTACTGCATCTACACTTGGAGCGTTGAGTTGGCTGGTCAATGTCCGTGGGCCCAATGCGGCGCGGCCTGTCGACAGGAGAACCGAGTCGTGACCAAAAAAGAGATCGTCAAGACCATTTCCGAAGAGATCGGGCTCACGCAGCTCAAGACGAAGGAAATCGTCCAGAAGACGTTCGATGCCATTGTTGACACGCTCGTCGAAGACCGTCGGATCGAACTTCGAAACTTCGGTGTGTTCGAAGTGAAGAAACGGGCCGCGAGAAAAGCTCGCAACCCACGGACCGGCGACAAGGTGTATGTGCCCGAGAAATACGTCGTTACGTTCAAGCCGGGCAAAGAAATGGAAGAGCGGGTACGGGAACTCGAGCGTCGCGCTGCTGAGCAGCAGCAGGCAACCGCCCAAGCCGAACAGACAACAGAGTCGACCCCGCCGCCGGCCTCTTCGCCCCCGAATGAACCTCCTTCGGCCGAAGGCCAGCAGATTCCTGGAACATTCGGTGCTTCTTCGGGTTACGACAGCGACACCTCGCAATCGGGCTCCTGAGCCCCGCGGGGCATCTCCGCTCAGTTCGATTCGAGCATCTAACTTCTTGTCCTCTCGCTGTGTGATTTCGGCAACGGTCAGCCCTCTCCAGCCATCGGAGCGGACGCTGTCGCGTTCGTGAGGGCGACAGGCATCTCTTGCTTTAAGTGCCTTGCTGGCAGAGTGCTTTGCCAGTTCGTCCCCGTCAGAACGCTCGCCTTGCGTCGCCGAGAATCCGGCTCGCATCGATCTGAAGACACAGGAAAATCTGACCCAACGTTGTCAGACGCGCGAATCGCGAACACCCGGTTGTGCGAAACAACCACGAAGAGAAGTGCCCAGCCATTTCCTCTACGGTCTGCGCAAGGGGTTAGGGCACGGCATCACCCTCGGAAAAAACTCAGTCGTTAGTCACCAAAACAATCAGCTCGACGCCCGGACGGATCCGGACAAGCCAGACGATCCTACAACGCGTTTCACGAGCGTCGAAAAATACGCTTATTCACGGAGGAATTGACCGATGCGCAAATGGCTCGTGATGGCTTTGCTCGGCCTTTGCCTGTCGAGCAGCGTAGGTTGCATCATCCCAGCCTATTCGGCCGATCCGGTGCGTCGGACCCACCAGTTGATTTTCACCTCGGAAAATCTGCGGTTGATTCTCGACGAGTGGGAACGCATTTGGTTTCTCGATCAACCGGACCATATGAGCCCGTACCGTACGCACGGCGGCATCATCTGAAACCGCTCGAGAATCGATCTGACACGGGTCGCCTTATCGTTCTGGTTTCAGCCTTTGCTCGATTAGAGCCATCTGGTCTTTGTTGCCCCGATGTTTTGGCCAATACCGCACCGGTTTATTCCACCTGCGGCAGCGGCGGTGTGGCTCGGCGTTGCGTGGCTTGGCACATGCCGGACGGCTCGGCGGACAGGCGCGTTCTTATTCGTCTGAAAATGGCGACGGCGTTGCCGCTCTGGTGCCAACTGCCCGCCCAGAAGGTGGAACCTAGGTCGATGCGCGAAGGCCGGCGACGTGAATCGTCCCGGGCAGGCCAAAAGCTGGCCGCACTTCGGCGCATGCGACCCGATCAGCCACCCGGAAAAAACAGCGCGACGTCGCGGCCCATCGCTTGTCAAGAAGCTCGCGCAGGCTCGACACGGCAGACCTCGTCGATGTGGCCATATCTACGGGGCGCGTGAAGTCGCCCGGGAAAGCGCACCTCAGTCTACCCACTCCCACGGCTGCGGTGCTTGCCGGGTGGCTGGCAATTCTCGTCAAGTTGCATGTTCGCAAACATCGTCGCTATGTTCGCCGGCAGCCGGCCTGCTGGCGGCACGTGCCGGCAGAAATAGCATCCGCATCAAAACACCGGCCGTGGCGACCTGGCTACCGCGGACAGCTTCAAGCCCGTTGTGGGCCAGATAATCGGGCGTTACGATTGACCGAGCGGAACGAGGAAAATCACTCGCTCCGCTCGGCGTTGCCCTCTCATCCAATATGCGTTTGCCCTTCGAGTTCGTCTCAATGTCTGCTGAAACCGGCGCTGATATCGATCTTTCGGTGCGGCTGGGCCGACTCCAACTGCCGAACCCCTTGATGGTGGCCTCGGGCACGTTTGGCTATGCCCGGGAAATGGCTGGGCTGGTCGATTTGAGCCGCTTGGGCGCCATCATTCCGAAAACGATCACACGTGAACCCCGCGCGGGAAACCGGCCCGCGCGAACGGTGGAAACGGCCTGTGGGCTGTTGAACTCGATCGGTCTGGACAACGATGGAATCGAGGCTTTCACACGGCACCACCTCCCCTATCTGGCAGGTCTTGGGGCACCAATCGTTGTCAGTATCGCGGGCCGCACGGTCGACGAGTTCGTAGCGCTTGCCGAAATACTCGACGAGGCATCGGGGGTGGCCGCACTGGAATTGAACATCTCGTGTCCCAATGTGAGCGGAGGTGTCGACTTCGGCACCGACGCGGAGCTGTGCCGTCAAGTGGTTTCCAGGGTTCGTGCCTCGTGCAGCTTGCCGGTGATGGCAAAGCTCACGCCCAATGTAACGAGCATCGCCGCGATGGCCCGGGCCGCAGCCGAGGGAGGGGCTGATGCTATTTCGCTCATCAACACATGCCAGGCGATGGCGGTCGACTGGAAGCGCCGGCGGCCACGATTGGGTGGCGTGCTCGGCGGTTTGAGCGGACCGGCGATCAAGCCAATCGCGTTGCGTGCTGTGTTCCAGGCTCGGCAAGCGGTTGATGTGCCGATTGTCGGCATCGGCGGCATTGCCACGCTCGACGATGTGATGGAATTTCTCGTTACCGGGGCATCCGCCGTTCAAATCGGCACGGCCAACTTCTACGACCCCACGGTATCGATAAGAATTCTGGACCAGTTGCCCGATGCCATCGAGACGCTCGATGCTCACGATGTGACGAGCGTGGTTGGCACGTTGGCGTGTTGAGATTTGCGGTTTTGATCCGGCTGGTTCGAAACTATGCTCGTTGGACGGGCTCAACCAATCGACGAATTCGGAGTGAGGTCAGTGTGGCCATCGTTGCCTTGGACCAAACGACACTGCCGCAACGATTACCAGCGGAAGGGGCGTTGGCTGCTGAGCCGAAATTTGCGACATTGCTGGCGGGTTCTCGCGTGATCGGCACCACGGCCACGCTGAGAAACCACCGAACCAAACCCTTTTCGTGCCGGCAGGGCCCAAAAAGCTGCATGGCTCGGCACGAATGCATCGGTTGTTTTGCAGCGAGGGCCGCAACGTTCGTTTGTTGATTGTTCTGCTGCGACATCTGCCTTGTTACGGTTCCCTTCCACTAAACCGCCCGTTTACGGGCAATCGACTACCGGCGAACCATCATGCGTGTGCTTTCCGGAATTCAACCCACGGGCCGCTTCCACTGGGGCAACTACTTCGGCGCGATCCGCCAGTACATCGAACTACAAGATGCGGACCAGGCATTCTATTTCATTGCCAACTTGCACGCCCTTACAACGGTTCGTGATCCAGAGCAGCTTTGTCAGCTAACCTTCGACGCCGCCGTGGATCTACTGGCGCTCGGCCTCGATCCAGAAAGGGCCGTGCTGTTCATCCAGTCGCACGTGCCCGAGGTGTCGGAGCTATGTTGGCTGCTGATGACCGTTACGCCCATGGGACTGCTGGAACGCTGCCACGCCTACAAAGACAAGAAAGCGCGAGGGCTCTCGGCCGATGCGGGCTTGTTCACATACCCGGTGCTCATGGCCGCCGATATTCTGGCTTACGATTCGGATGTCGTTCCCGTAGGAGAAGACCAGATTCAGCATATCGAGGTCTGCCGGGATTTGGCGGCTAAGTTCAACCACCTTTTTGGTGAAACCTTTGTGATGCCGCGGGCCAAGCTGCTCGATGCCTCGGCCAAAGTGCCCGGTATCGATGGTGAGAAAATGTCGAAGAGCTACAACAACACCATCGAGCTGTTCGAGCCTCCGAAGTCGATGCGCAAAAAAATCATGCGAATCAAAACCGACTCGCGGCCGATGGAAGAGCCCAAAGAACCAGAAACAGACCACTTGTATCAGCTCTACAGTTTGTTCGCCAACGAAACGGAACGCGAAGAAATGGCTGCCCTTTATCGGCGGGGCGGCTTCGGTTACGGCGAAGTGAAAAAAGCGCTGGCCGAGAAGGCCGAGGCCTTTTTCGCCGAACCGCGGCAGCGACGCGAAGAGCTTGTCGCGCATCCTGAGCGGGTATGGGAAGTGCTGCACGAGGGGGCCCGACGAGCTCGTGAAAAAGCCTCCGAGGTGCTGCAGCGGGCTCAGGAAGCATGTGGCGTTTTTTGCCAGCGACGTTGAATCGCCACCCCTCTGCGAGGTGCAAAACACACAGCCGGGCAGCGGACAGTCGCGCAGCAATTGCTCGCTCGGCCCCCGAGGCGGTGATCGGTTCGTCGCGTATCCAGGCGTGGTTTATTTGCCGGTGTGGGCTACATCGCTGACATCGGCGTGCCGGCGGTTATGCTGCCAGCAGGCGGGCTGCCAAGAACCTGCTTCGCACACCACACCAATAGGACTGCCGGCAACGTCGCACGTCGTGGCGTGCCGGCGACATTGAACTCGGGCCTCACCGTCTATTGTCACGGAGCCGTGGCCTATGCAGATTCTTGGAATTGGCACCGACATCGTCGAATGTCTTCGGATCGGTCGCCTGATCGAAAGGCACGGCGAACAGTTCATTCAGCGCGTTTATTCGTCGCGCGAGATTCAATACTGCCAGAGTCGCAAGCAGGCGATGCAGCATTTTGCCGGACGCTGGGCGGCCAAAGAAGCGATTTTGAAGGCGCTGGGAACCGGTTGGGTTCGCGGCATTGGCTGGCGCGACGTGGAGGTGGTGAACCAAGGCGGCGGAAAGCCGATCGTCGTGCTTCACGGCCATGCCCGGCAACTGAGCGAACAGGCCGGCATCGACGACATTCTGATCACCATATCGCACTGCCGCACCTACGCGGTGGCCTATGCCATGGCACTGGGAAGAAAAGAAGCGTAGCCGAGGAACAGGCCGTCTGCTGCGCGGGGCGGCACTGTCTGCTTGCGGAACGGCATGCTTTAGAAGCAGCGGACAAAACGTGTCGGAACAACCGAGGCAAGCGGTTTTTCCGAAAGAATTACAGGTTCTGCCCGTTCGCTCTTAGAACCTCACCGTTCGCGTGTTCGACGAGGCCACCGGCCGCAAAGCGTGCCCTGACCTGGCAACCACATCACGAGCCAAGGTAGAAGGAAAGTAGAAAAACGGACGAGCAAGCGTGTGCCTACAGACAAAAGAGTCAGTCGGCCGTTTTTTTCGACGATGCCTTGGTTGTCGCCTTGCGTTTGCTCGCGCTGGCTGCTTTCTTCTTGGTACTTGCCGCCTTCTTCTTGGTTGCCTTTTTTGCTGCCGTCTTCGTTTTCCGTGTTGTTCGTTTCTTTTTCGCCGGCCCCTTGGCGGCACGTGCGGCGAGCAGCTCTAGTGCCTGTTCGAACGTCAATTCTTCCGGATTCACGTCCTTGGGAATCGAGGCATTCGTCTGGCCGTCCGTCACATAGGGGCCGTAGCGCCCGCTGAGCAGTTGCACGGTTTCGCCCGTCGCAGGTGATTTGTCGAATGTCTTGATCGGCTCCTTGGGTGCAGCACGGCGCGATCGTTTCGGCTGGGCCAGCAGCGCAAGGGCTTCGTCGAGCGTGATATCTAGCGGCGACGTGCCGGCGGGCAGCGATCGGGTTTCGC
>WGDQ01000839.1 GCA_015493185.1 Planctomycetaceae bacterium | reverse complement strand
CCCGAGCGGGGCGTCCATCGACCGGCAGACGGAACCTGCCCCATCGCGACCGTTTCGACGGCGCACGGTTTTGACGAGTGGGCATCTACGAGCACTTCAAAAGACCGAAGAAGACGGAAACTGTACCGAGACTCTCGTCGCAAGCGAAACATCAGACTGACATGATCGCCACACCATCTCCTTCCTTGATCGACGGTTTGCAGCAGATTGTGGGCAGCCGCCATGTGCTGGCGCATCACGCTGATCTTGTTGTTTACGAGTGCGACGGCTATGTGATTGAGAAAAACAGCCCTGACGTGGTCGTGTTTCCGGCGTCGACGGAAGAAGTGGCCGAAGTCGTTCGCCTTTGTCGGCGTCATCGCGTGCCTTTCTTGCCTCGCGGTGCGGGAACAAGCCTCGCCGGCGGTTGTTTGCCGGTGGGTGGCGGCGTGATGATCGTGCTGACGCGCATGAACCGCATTCTGGAAATCGACCTGCGCAACCGCGTGGCCGTTGTTGAGCCGGGCGTGGTGAACGTTTGGCTCACGCAAGCATTGCGCGGCACCGGCTATCACTACGCGCCCGATCCGTCGAGTCAGGGGGCATGCACCATCGGCGGCAATGTGGCCACCAACTCGGGCGGACCGCATACGCTGAAATATGGCGTGACGGTCAATCATGTGCTGGGAGTCGAGGCCGTTTTGCCCGATGGGCAAATCGTGCAGCTTGGCGGCCCGGTTGAAGAGCGGCACGGTTACGACTTGGTGGGGGCCATTGTGGGCAGCGAAGGCACGCTGGCCATTGTGACCAAGGCCTGGGTACGCCTCACACGCGACCCGCAGGGCTATCGCACCATGCTGGGCATTTTCGAATCGGTCGACGATGCCACCAACGCCATCAGCGACATCATCGGTGCGGGCATCATTCCGGCGGCGTTGGAGATGATGGATCATGGCATCATCGAAGCGTTGGAAAATGCGTTTCAGTTCGGTTTTCCGCTCGATGCCGAGGCCGTGCTGCTGATCGAAGTGGATGGTTTGGAGGCGGGTCTCGACGAACAGCAGCAACGGATCGTTGAGATTTGTCGCGGACGTTCGGCCCGCGAAGTGCGATTGGCCAAGGATGAGGCCGAGCGGCAACGCATCTGGAAATGTCGCAAGCAGGCCTTTGGCGCGGTTGGCCGATTGGCGCCGAGCTACTGCACGCAAGATGGCGTGGTGCCTCGTACCAAGTTGCCCGAAATGCTGCGGCGCATTGCCGAAATCGGCCGGCAGCACGAGGTGCGGATCGTCAACGTGTTTCATGCCGGCGATGGCAACTTGCACCCGATTCTGCTTTTCGACGAGCGCGACAAGCAGCAGGTTCGACGCGTGCTTGAAGCCAGCGATGCGATTCTCGAAGAGTGCATTCGCCTGGGTGGCAGCGTCACGGGCGAGCACGGCATTGGCGTGGAGAAAATCAATTTCATGAATCGCCTGTTCAACGACGACGACCTGCAAGTCATGGCGAACCTGCGGGCGGCGTTCAATCCCGACGGTTGCTTGAGTCCTGCCAAAATGCTGCCCACGGCCGGGGCGTGCAGCATCGAGAAATCGTTGCCCACCCGACAGGCGCCTCATTAGTCGTGAACCGCACCGAGGTCGTGAACCGCACTGAGAGGCCAACCCGAACGGAGCAAGAGACGATAAGCACTGCAATGCCGCTGCGAAGCGGTACGATACGGCCGTCGGTGCCCGCGCGCCAGACGTATGTTTATTCAATTACGCCGCGCCCGCCATGCCGCGGCATGGCAGCAAAGGGCAGGCGTGCCGGCATTCGAGTGCCACGTGCGTGAAGCGGCGAGCGGCTCAGGTGGTTTTCGATGTTTTCCAAGACGTGTCGTTAAGAACGATTGCACCCGACAAACAACGCCGGAGGTATCGCGTGGCTTCGGTAAGCGACCCCCTTTTGCTCGAAGAAACCTTTTCGCCCGAGAGCCAAGAGGCCGTGGCTCAATGTGTGCGCGATGCCTATGAGAGCAACACGCCGGTTTATCCGTTGGGGGGCGAGACGAGCCTTGATTATGGTTGCTCAGCCCAGATGCCCGGCATCGGCCTTTCGACACGGGGCTTGAATCGGGTTGTCGATTACCCTTCGCGCGATATGACGATCACCGTCGAGGCCGGCATCACGATGGAATCGCTTCGCCGGCAGCTCGAAGCCCAGCGGCAGCGATTGCCTATCGACGTTCCTCAGGCGGCGCAAGCAACATTGGGCGGAGTGCTTGCCACGGCCTGCGATGGCCCGCGACGTTTTGGCTGCGGGACCATCCGCGACTACACCATCGGCATCACGGCCGTCGACGGTCGCGGCACAATGTTCCGCGGCGGCGGTCGAGTTGTAAAAAACGTTGCCGGCTACGACTTTTGCAAGCTGTTGGTTGGATCGCTGGGCACGCTGGCTACCATTGTGCAGGTCACGTTGAAAGTGGTTCCCATTCCCGAGGCTTCGCGGTTTGTCGTGCAGCGGCTCAATAGCCATGCAGAAGGCGAGCAGCGCGTGGCGGAGCTGCTGCAAGCCGAGGTGACGCCAACAGCGATCGAATGGCTCGTGGGGCCGGCCTGGAACGATTTGCCGGCGTTGCCCTCATCGGCAGACGATACGCCGGCCGGTTGGTTGGTGGTGGCGGTCGAGGGAACGCAGACCGAGGTCGATTGGATGACCGAACGGTTGGTGCAGCGTTTGGCATCGCCGACGGGCCAGCAGGTGGTTCAAACCACATCGGAGCAAACCGCGACGATTTGGCAGCGTTTGAGTGAATTTCCTGCGGCGGAAAAACATCCCTTGGTTCTACGTGCCACGGTGCTATCGAGCGCTGTGGCGGATTTGATCGAGGCCTTTCGCCAGTACGATCCGCAATGCTCGATACAAAGCCACGCCGCCAACGGCATCGTGCTTGCCCGATTCAGCAAGTTCGAGCCGGCCGACATTGCGCAGCAGCTCATTGCCCGATGGCAGCCTATGGCGCGGCAAGCCAGCGGACACGTGGTCGTGCTTTCGGCCGATCCGTCGCTTGGCCTGACGCGACAGGCCATTTGGGGCGGAGCAGGCGACGATTGGCCGCTGATGCAGACCGTGAAACAGCAATTCGACCCTAAGGGCCTTTTGAACCCAGGCCGCTTTGTATTGCCATGAATTCTCATCATACGCCGACCGAAACCGCACCGAGCGGCGCATCGCCAGGCCACGCTCGCGATGCTGGCCCCGAAGTCGAGATGCCCCCGAAAACGACCGCGGCCGTCGATATCGAATCGGCCGGCGCCACGCGTGCAACGGGCATCGACTACCGCTATTTGCTCGACTGCGTACACTGCGGGCTGTGTACGTCGTCGTGCCCGACGTACGTGGAAACACTGGATGAAAACAACAGCCCGCGGGGCCGCATCTACCTGATGCGGGCCGTTACCGATGGCCGGCTGCCCGTGTCCGAATCGGTTCGGCAGCATCTGGAGCTTTGCCTCGACTGCCGAGCATGCGAAACGGCTTGTCCTTCAGGTGTGCAGTACGGCCGGCTGATCGAGCCGTTTCGCATTGCCATGGAGCAGAACGAGGAAACGGCTCGTAGCCGCGATTGGTTTCATCGCTGGGTTTTGTTGGGATTGTTCCCGTATCCCGACCGCCTGCGTCGGGCGCTGTTGCCGGCCCGTATCGCGCAGCGTTTGGGGGTGCTGCAAGCGCTCCGCGCCGTGGGGGCGTTTCGGTTGTTGCCGGCCCGGCTGCGACAACTGGTTGAAATGCTGCCTCCGCCGAGCCGTCGAGAGGTTCCATTGCCTCGGGTATTGCCAGCCGAAGGCAAGCGGCGTGCCCGCGTGGCGTTGTTCACCGGTTGCGTGGGCGATGTGATGTTTCGCCATACCCATTGGGCCACGGCCCGCGTGTTGCAGAAGAACGGATGCGACGTTGTGGTGCCTCGCGAGCAGGTATGCTGCGGCGCCATTCACTTTCATGCCGGCCAAAGCGAACCGGCTCGGGCGCTGGCCGACCAGAACCTATCGGCCTTCGATCCGGACGATGTCGATGCGGTGATTGTCAATGTTGCCGGCTGCGGCGCGATGCTGAAAGATTACGGTCACCACTGGGCCGACGACCAGCAAGAGCGGCGGCAACGCTTTGCGCAGAAGGTGCGCGACGTGCACGAATTTCTCGACTCCTTGGGGCTGACGCCGCCCGAGGGGCCAATCGCGATTCGCGCCACGTATCATGATGCGTGTCATCTGGCCCACGCGCAGGGCGTTCGCGAAGCCCCGCGACGGCTGTTGGCCCAGATTCCCGAGCTCGAGTTGGTCGAGCTGCCCGAATCGGAAT
>WGDQ01000838.1 GCA_015493185.1 Planctomycetaceae bacterium | reverse complement strand
GTTTGCGGCTACGCGCTGTTCGAAGCTCGTGCCCGTCGGCGGGCGAAATCATCGGTAGAAGGTTCGGTAGAGGGGGCCGCCGGAGCCCAGTAAACCACGTGCGCAATCCAAGCCAGCGCCCCCAGCAGCAACGCGTTGCGCGCCAGCAGCACGGCACTCGCCTGCCACGGCAGATCTGGCAGCAAGCCGTACGGGTCGATCATGTGGCCTTCGCCATCATGGGAAAAGTAGTGATAGGGAAACAGCCACGTGGTCAGCAGCGTTATAACGACCAACAACGCCACGAACAGGTGGAAGCTCTTGCGCGAAAGCAGCTCGGCCGCTGGCCAAAGCAGCAGCACGGTGGCCCAAATCAGGTATTGGGGCGACAGCACATGCGACAATACCGGTAGCCCCGCGATCGTGACGGCCGCCGCCCAACCAAGCCACATCCGGCCTCGCGTTGGGGCCCGGTGCCAGGCAGCAACGGCCCAACCAAGGCCCCATGCGAACAGGATGCCAATTGCCGCGCGATGCAGCATGCCGGCACCCGGGCCGACCACATGCCACGCGTTTGTGCTGCGTTCGACCGACACATCAAGCCCGAGGTATGAAAGTCCGATAAGCAGCGAGGCATAAATCGATTCGACCTGTAACCCCCGGCCTGCGTGGTGCGCAAGAAAGCCCAGCGACGCCAAACCCGTCCGGGGCAAGTGCCACACAAAGGGGAACAAGGCACCGATCGACCAGCAGCCCAGCGCGGCCAACAGCGAAACGCCCCGCCGCTCGATGCGCCATTGGCCAACCAGCAGCAGCGGCAGCGCGACCAGCGGCAGCAGCTTCAGCGCCACGCCCAGCCCCAGCGCGATGTAAGCCAGTTGGTTCCACGACGAGGCGTTGTCGTCACCAGCGGCGGCGGTTTCGGCCCAGCGCATCCAGGCGTAGGCCGACGCCATGACCAGGGCCAATAGTGCCACGTCGAACCGGTCGTAGAGCAGATGCCCCAGGATGAGCGTTAGCAGCGCGTAGGCCCATAGCGCGTGAACCAGCCGTTGTGGTGCCCGCCGCGCGATCAACAAACCCAGCAGCACGACCGCCGTCAGATCGAAAAGGGCCATTTGCGCGCGGAAGCGGCGGCTGTATCGTCCCAGGGCCAGATGTTCTGCGCCCGGCTGCCAGCGGGTCGAATCGATCCAGCGGGGCAGGTACATCAGCCCCCATGCCAGCGGCGGATACCCGATTTCCGTTCCCGGTCCGTAGGGCACCTCGCCCCGATCCACCACACGGCTGGCCGTTTGCCAGTAGAAGGGCACATCGCTGATAGCCGGCTTCAGCGATAGCAGCAAATAGCCCCGCGAGACGAGCAACACCACAACAACGACCGACCACGCCAGCTGCCCGTCGGCCGCTGTTCGAGCCTCGGGCAGCGTCGTGGCAGTGGGGCGGTGGGGTGGGATCGAATGGTTCACAACACAGGGCTGGCAAACACCGTTGGATCAAGCGTCGGATCAGCGGTAGCTCATGTCGCAGCTCAGCCCACCGGCGGCCGGCAGGTAGGCCGCGCGAACGTAGTCCATTACCATGCGGTGCGAACTGAACCGCCATGCCAGCGAGCAGATCGAGTTCATCATCCGCTTGATCCACTGCCGGGGCTGACCGTCGAGGTCGCAGTCGTAGTAAAGCGGAATCACCTCTTGCTCAAGGGTGCGATAAAGATGCATGGCGTCGCGACGGTCGTTCACTTCTTCGTTCACGTGTACCATGCCGTGACCGATCGCGAAACCGTTCGAGCCATCGTAAGCTTCGGCCCACCAGCCGTCGAGCACCGACAGATTCAACCCGCCGTTGAGCACCACCTTTTGCCCGCTTGTGCCCGAGGCCTCGAGCGGACGCCGTGGCGTATTGAGCCACACATCCACACCCTGCACCAGATGGCGGCAAACGTTGATGTCGTAGTCTTCGATAAACACAATCTTGCCCGCCAGGTCGGGGTCGAATCGCAAGTTGGCCAGTTGCTGAATCAGCCCTTTGCCCGGCTCGTCGGCCGGATGCGCCTTGCCGGCGAAAATAAACTGCACGGGCCGATGCGGGTCGTTGACCATTGCCTTGAGACGGTCGATGTCTGAGAGGATGAGCGTGGCCCGCTTGTAGGTTGCAAAGCGGCGCGCGAAGCCGATTGTCAGCACCGTGGGATCGAGCACGTTTCGGGCGGCCTCGATCGCCTCGTCGCTTTCGCCGCGGCGGCGACACTGACGACTGAGGCGCCGGCGTACGAAGCTCAGCAGCAGGTTTTTCAAAGCCTGGTGCGTTTCCCAAAGTTCGCCCGGATCAACGTCGTGGATTTGTTGCCATACTTCGGGCTCGCCCATCCGCCGCATCCAGTCGCTGGGAAAATGGCGGTCGTAAAGATGCTGCATTTGCCACGCCAGCCAGGTGGGCACGTGAATGCCGTTGGTGATGTGGCCGATCGGCACCTCTTCCTCCACACGCCACGGCCACAGGTGCGCCCACATGCGCCGCGTGACATGGCCGTGCAATGCGCTGACTGCATTGGCCTTGCGCGAGAGCTTCAGGCCCAAAACGGTCATGCAGATCGTTTCCTCATGGTTTTGCGGCTCGACGCGCCCCAGCCCCATGAACTGGTCGTACGAAATCCCCAGCTCGTCGCGCAGCGGCCCCAGGTGTTCTTCAACCAGTTCCGCATCGAAACGATCGTGACCGGCGGGCACCGGCGTGTGGGTGGTGAAAACCGTGTGTTGGGCCACCTCGCGCAGCGCGTCGTCGAAGCTGATCCCGTCGTCGTGCATCCGTTGGCGAATCACCTCGAGCGGCGCAAAGGCGCTGTGCCCTTCGTTCAGATGAAACACGCCGGCAAAAACGTTCAACGCCCGCAGTGCCCGCACACCACCGACCCCAAGCACTAGTTCCTGACGGATGCGTGTGCGGTGGTCGCCGCCGTAGAGTCGGCTCGTGAGTTCACGGTCTTGCGGGCTGTTGCCGTCAACGTCGCAGTCGAGCAGCAATAGCTGCACGCGACCGATCTGCATACGCCACACCTTGGCTTTCAACGTGCCGGTGCGGGTTTGAATTTCGATGGTGATCGGTACCCCATCGGGAGATACCGCCGGTTCGAGCGGCAGATCGCCCACTTGCGTCGTCACGTACTCTTCACGCTGATAGCCGTTTTCATCGAGTTGTTGGCGGAAATAACCCTGATCGTAGAACAAACCGATTGCCACCAGCGGCACGCCCAGGTCGCTGGCGCTTTTGATGTGATCGCCCGAGAGCACGCCCAGGCCGCCGGAATAGATCGGGATCGACTCATGCACGCCGAACTCAGCCGAGAAATACGCCACGGGTCGCGAACCAAGCACGCCGGCGTGCGTGTGCCCCCACGTGTGCTGGTGCGACAAGTACTCTTTGAGTCGGCGATACGCCTGATTGATGCGGCTATATAGCACCAGTTCGTTGGCCCGATCGTCGAGCCGCTCGGGCGTGAACTCGGCCAGTAGGGCAATGGGGTTGTGGTCCAACTGCCGCCAGCGGATGGGGTCGAGATCGCGGAAGAGATTGGTGACGTCGGGTTGCCAGCTCCACCACAAGTTGTGAGCCAGCGCCATGCATTTCTGGTACAGCGTCTCGGCGGTGAGGGTAGAACCCTTCAAGCCGGCACTACGGTTCCGCGGGGCCGCTTCAGTCTGACTCATGACATTGGATCTTTCTGGCAATTCGTTTGGCACTCTGAGCGTTTTTCCGATTCACGCAGCGCGTGGCAACGCAGCGCCACGCCCACAACAAACGGTCTACGCGCTGGGCCCGTCAATCGTGCAGCGAGCATGCTGGCTGCCGTCCGATTCGCGCATGTCGCGATGAACTCGCATTTGCCGTTTTGGTTGGTGCTTGTTCGCACGGTCGATTCACTCGGGGTGCCACATCGCAAGCTTCGTACAAGCCCGCCCGTCGGCGCGAGCTTGCGATGCGTGCGTTCCTCGTGAATCGGCTCGGTGAGCACATGACAACCGCCCCATTTGAGGGGCGCGGCGATGTCGACCGTGCGAAAACCCTATCCAATCAGTCGGCCGAATCGGCCAGCGATCTCGACCGCGTTTCGCCGCACACCCTGCGGCAAGGTCACAAGCGGCTTGCTCCGGCCGCCCAATTGTCCCAGAAAAGCCGCAAGTACACCGGGGCGGCTAGGTAAAGCGCCGTTATCGTAGCCGATTACGGGAAGTTGGGGAATTATAACGATTTGTCAGGTGGCGACGAGATCAATCGTGTCAATTGTCAATCGGTCACCCGGTGTCGTTTGGCCCGCTCCCGATGCCGGCCGTGCTGACCGGAACCTGTGCTGTCATTGCGCATAGGCGGGGGCCACTCGTCCACGGTCTGAATAGAAGCAGAAGCCATCAAGGCCGCAAAGACCCTGAAAGCGAAACGAGAGTTCGAAAAAACGCGGCAGCGGAGCGCGCAAAAGCACGGCTCGAAAGAGGAAGAAACCTATCACAAATACGGGCCGTACGAATATGAAGAATCGCACGAATTGTAGATTAGAAGCCTACGGACAAAACGCGTCTGAACAGCCGAGACAAGCGGTTTTCCCGCAAGAATTCGAGGTTTCTATCCGTTCGCTCTAGGAAAAACGAGAGTCGGCAGCGGATGGGCAAGAATGTGGGGCGTCGCTCAGCGGATCGATGAATCTCGCCGTAAGGCAACGCTTGCCGGCTTTCCGATTGTTCGACATTTCGCCTAGCGGGCCGTTTCCCACAATGTCGCCAAGCGGACGGTTTCCCACAATGTCGCAAAGGGCGAGCCAGCCGGGAGGCATTTCCCGAAAACATCTGCCCGTACACATAATGGCCGGTGGCGTGTTGTAGCCGCCGAGCGCCAATGGCGGCATGGACCTGGCGGATGAGCTTCGCGAAAACCCCAGCCTGGGTACCTCGCGAAGCCCGCCGGACGGGGCTATCATCATCAGCAGCACGCAACCCAGAACCGCACCGGGCGACACTAACGGTACCTGACCGGATCTGTGAGGAGCTTGGCAACGGGGCGCAGCAACTCGCGGCTTTAGCGACGGGGGAACGAATTGCGACACCGCGAAGCGATCCTCTCCGGCGGCGCGACGAGAAGGCTGCATGTCCGACGACCGAAGGCCTCAGCCCCGCGGGCCCGATCGCAACCCCCCGCGGTCGGACGCCGGCGCGTTGTGTTGAACGGCTGCCCGCGGATCGAAGCATCAAAGAAACATCAGAGCATGAAAGATACTGCGTCGGCAGTATTATTCTCTTTCCTCTTTGCCTGGTCCGAATCAACCAGCCGATTATTTTTTCAGCGATCGTATATTTCTTTAGTGCATCGAAAGTGAGACGTGCTTTTGCCGATGAACGCATCCAAACGTATTACATCGCCTGACGACCCGGCTTTGGCAGAGCTTTGCAGCGAGCTGCGGCGCCGTGCTGACGAAGTGGACCAAAGCGGCCGTTGGCCCACCGAGTCGCTCGACCTGTGTGGGCAATATGGCGTTTATGAGTGGTTCTTGCCCACAGAGTGGGGCGGCCAAGGATGGTCTGATGTAGACATTGTTCGCGGTTATTTGCAGCTCAGCGCCGCATGTCTGACAACCACGTTCATTATCACGCAGCGCACCGGCGCTTGCCGCCGGATGGCGGCCAGCGAAAACCGCGAGCCGGCCGAGCACTTTCTGCCCGAGCTGCTCACCTCGAAACGCTATGCCACGGTGGCCATCTCGCATTTGACCACGAGCCGCCGTCATTTGGCCCGACCTGTTTTGTTGGCCGACGAATTGCCCGATGGCCGCTTCCGCCTGTCGGGCTATAGCCCTTGGGTTACTGGCGGTGTGCATGCCGACGTGATTGTGACCGGAGCCACGATGTCTGACGGACGCCAGATTCTGGTTGCGCTGCCGACCGATCTGCCGGGCGTTGAGCCGAAAGAACCGCTCAAGCTGCTTGGCGTT
>WGDQ01000837.1 GCA_015493185.1 Planctomycetaceae bacterium | reverse complement strand
GACGATTCATATCGCGCAATTCCATCTGCGTGCTAAGGAGATCGAAGCCGGAATTGGATGTTGAAGACACCTTCTGAAAGGTCGTGATGGTGCGAACGAAGAAGCGGGATCGTTTGTTGCGATGGGCGCGGGCGGCAGCGGCGTGGCGGGCCGGTTGGAGGCTGGCGTTTTGCCTGCTGCTGGTGCTGGGGTTTGAGGGAATTGCTGTAGCCGCGAAACAAGACAAACAAGACGATGGCGCTCCGCAGGCCGAGCGGCCCAATATCTTGTGGATCACGTGCGAAGACATCGGGCCGCATCTGGGCTGTTATGGCGATGCCTATGCCGTGACGCCGAACCTCGATCGGCTGGCAGCCCGCGGGATGCGCTATCGCCGGGCATGGTCGAACGCCCCGGTGTGCGCGCCGGCCCGCACCACGATCATTACAGGCGTGTATGCCACGAGCCTTGGCGGGCAGCACATGCGCAGCCTGGTGCGCATGCCGCCGGGAATGCAGATGTATCCGCAACTGCTCCGTCAGTTGGGTTACTACTGCACGAACAACCGCAAAGAAGACTACAACCTGGTGAAACCGGGCCGCGTGTGGGACGATTCGTCGGGACGAGCGCATTGGAAAAACCGGCCGGCGGGGCAACCGTTTTTCGCGGTGTTCAACCTGACGGTGAGCCACGAAAGCCAGCTTCGCAAGCGGCCGCACACGCTGAAGCACGATCCGGCCAAAGTGCGGCTGCCCGCCTATCATCCTGACACGCCGGAAGTGCGGCACGACTGGGCCCAATACTACGACAAGATCACCGAGATGGACGCCCAGGCAGGCCGACGACTGGCCGAGCTGCAAGCGGCCGGATTGATGGATGAGACGATCATTTTCTTCTACGGCGACCATGGATCGGGCATGCCGCGCAACAAGCGTTGGCCCTACGACTCGGGGTTGCGCGTGCCGTTGATTGTTTACGTGCCGGAAAAGTACCGGCATTTGGCGCCCGACGATTACGTGGCCGGGGGGCAGAGCGAACGGCTCGTGTCGTTTGTGGATCTGGCGCCGACGTTGTTGAGTTTGGCCGGCGCGAAACGGCCTGAGTGGATGCAAGGCCGGGCCTTCATGGGGCCCCATGCCGAGGCGCCGCGAACGCACCTGTTCGGCTTTCGGGGGCGAATGGACGAGCGGCTCGATATGGTTCGATCGGTGTGCGACGGCCGCTACGTGTATGTGCGAAATTACATGCCGCATCTGATCTATGGCCAGTATTTGCAATACATGTTCCAGACGCCCACCACGCGCGTGTGGCGGCGGCTTTACGACGAAGGCAAGTTGCGGCCGCCGCAAACGTATTTCTGGGAACCCAAACCGGCCGAAGAACTGTACGACCTGGAAAACGATCGCGATGAAGTGCGCAATCTGGTGGGCTCGCCCGAGGCGCAGCCGGTGCTCGAGCGGTTGCGGGCGGCCCATCGGCAGCACGTGCTCGACGTGCGCGATACGGGTTTTCTTTCCGAAGCGGAAATGCACCGCCGGGCGGGCGAGCGGACGATTTACGAAATGGCGCACGATCGGAACGGCTATCCGCTGGAACGGATCTTTGAAACGGCGCAGGTGGCCGCCTCACGCGACGCGAGCCAAACCAACCTGCTGAAAGAGCGACTGAGCGATGCCGACAGCGGCGTGCGGTATTGGGCGGCAATGGGGCTGCTGATCCGCGGGCCCGCGGCGGTTGGTGCGGGCCGAGAGGCGTTGCACCGGGCGCTGGCCGACCCGTCGCCATCGGTGCGGGCGATTGCGGCCTGGGCGCTGGGCGAGCACGGCAACCAGGACGACCTTGCGGCGGCGCTGGAGACGCTGGGGCAGCTCGTTTCGCCGGCCGAACAGGGGCCCTATATGGCCGTGTTGGCAGTGAACGTGGTGGAGCTGTTGGGCCCGAAGGGCAAGCCGCTTTACGGACGACTGGCTACGATGCCAACAAAGGCCCCGAACGCGCCGCCGCGGGTGAACGGCTACGTCGATCGTTTGCTGGCATATCTGCTGAACCGTTGAGCAGTCGTGGCTTTCGAAGCGCTTTTGAAACGCTTTCGAAGCGTGGTTGAACTCGCGGTCTGCACACCAGCCCCAGCGGGCCGGTCGGCGACGAGGCGAACCGCATGGGGGTCGACCGGAAGAACGGCGGATGCACACGGTAGGGACGGGTGGCGCCGATTAGTCGCTCGAAGGCGCGGCCACGGGTTGCGATGCGGGGCGAGTTGCCGGTTCGGCCGGTTGGTGGTGGGGGCTTTTTGTCTGGGTGTGGCCGGTTTGCATCGCCACAAGCCCCACGACTGTAAGCGCGGCGCCAACGACAAGCGAAACGCTGACCGCCTCGCCGAACAGCAACACACCGGCCAGGCCGGCCATGGCCGCCTGCGAGGCATTGAGCGCGTTGGAGTGCACGACCGAAATCAGTTGCAAACTCTTCGTGAGAGCGAAGAAAGCCACCATGTTGAACAGTCCGGCAGCCACCATGGCACGCAAGTGTTCGGGGCTGGTGCGGATCAGTTGGCTGTAGCCATGCCGGGCAAAACTGATGCTTCCGAGCAGCAGGATGCCGGTGCCACTGACAACCAGCAACGTGGTGCCGATCGGCACTTCGGTAGTGACCAGGCGGCGAATCACGACGCCCAGCACGGCGTAAGCCACACCCGCCAGGCACGCGGTGCCCACGGCCGCGGCGAGCCAAAGCGGCGAGTTTCGCGGCAGGGTTTCGAGTGTGGCGGCGATCGAACGATTGGCGTCGGGCGCCCCCAAGCTGAGCACGCCAATGGCCGCGATCAGCAGCAGCATGGCCACCGCGGAACGGGGCGTGATCGGTTCGCCCAGAAAGACGCGCCCCAGAATCGCGCCGGAGATAATCAGCGAACCGAACATCAGCGGCACGGTAATCGCCAGGCCAATTTGGGCCAGAGTCCACTGGAAGGCCACGTTGCCGCCCAGGTGCACGAATAGCGAAGCCGCCACGAGCCCGAGCAGTTGGCGCCGTGTGGGCCAAACGCGTTGGGCACGCCAAAGTCTGCGGGCAACGAGCGACGAGGCCACCAGCGCCACGGGCGATGCCTTGAGGCACGAGACCCAAACCGGATCGACGTGTCCGGCCAGCTTGCGCAGGTAGATGTTGGCCGCCGTGTACAGTAGCGACGAAACGATGCCACAAGCGGTGCCCAGCACAACGGGCTCGACGAGGTGATGCTTCGGTGGTTCGAGTTCGGTTTTCACGATGCCCATTCTACCGGCATGCGAGCGCTTCGTGCAGCGGAGGGACGAAGCCCGCAGCCATCGGCCTTGGAACGGATCGCCCGCTGCTTGAGGAATTGCCCGTCGTGGTGGCGGTGTTTCAAGGCAAAACGAACCGGCCGCGCAACGGGCCGCGGCCACTCTTGCGATCGCGGCCGGCCATACGATCGCGGCTGCTCGTGCGATCTGCACAATCCTTTTTTCGCACGCGATGAAGCTCGGCCCACTGGGCCTTATCGAGGCCGGGCCGGTCGGGCCTTGTCGTGGCCAAGGCTTGCTGCCGCGCTGGGGTTGCCGTAGCTTGAGAAGCGGCAAACGTAGTTCGGTCGCGACATCAGAGCGATTGGCGCGATCGGTTCCGCCCAACGGGGCAACCGGCCGATCGCCGCAAGGCGTGGCGCCGGAGAGATCCGCGATATTTTTTACTGAAGGGCGCGCCGCAACGTGGTATCGGCCGACGACCTGATCCGACAGATTCACGATACGCCGACACAGGCGGTGTTTGCGATTGCCGGAGGCGGAAGCCGGGTGATCGCCGAGTTGCTCGAAGTGCCCGGCGCTTCGCGAACGGTGCTTGAGGCGGTGGTGCCCTACGCGGCCAAGGCGATGAGCGCGTGGCTCGGCTCGCGCCCCGAACGCTTTTGCACAGCGCACACAGGCCGCATGATCGCCGTGGCGTCGTTCGAGCGGGCACGACAGTTTGCCGAGCCACGACAAGGCGAAGATTCGCTGGCGCTTTGGCGGCGATTGGCCGGCTTGGGCTGCACGGCAAGCCTGGTGAGCGATCGGCCGAAGCGCGGCCCGCATCGGGTTCACGTGGCATTGCAAACGGCCGAGCGAACGGCAACCCGTTCGCTGGTGTTGGAAAAAGGTCGCCGTCGTCGACCGGAGGAAGAAGCCGTGGCGGCCACGATGGTGTTGAACTTGCTGGCCGAGGCCTGCGGTTTGGAAGGGCGAATCGAGCTGCCGTTGTTGCCGGGCGAAACGGTGGCATGCGACGACATGACGGCGCCGGTGGCGTGGCAAGACCTGCTGTTGGGACGAACTCAGGTCGTCCGGCGCGATCGGCCCGAACAACCGGGACCGAACGATACGTTGATATTTCCTGGGGCGTTCAATCCCTTGCACGAAGGCCATCGGGAAATGGCACGGATTGCCTCGGAAATGGTGGGGCGGCCGACCGAGTTCGAAATTTCGATTGTGAACGTCGACAAGCCGATGTTGGACTACGTGGCCATGCGCCGGCGAGCGGACCAGTTTTCGGAAAGCGACGTGCTATGGTTCACGCGAGCGGCGAAGTTCATCGAAAAGGCCGACGTGTTTCCGGGCGCCACGTTTGTGGTGGGGGCCGATACGATCGTGCGGATTGCCGACCCGAAATACTATGGCGGCGACCCGCAAGCCCGCGACGCGGCAATCGACCACATTGCCGAGGCGGGATGCCGCTTTTTGGTGTTTGGCCGCAGAATCGACAGCGGCTTTGAAACGCTCGATGATCTGTCGTTGCCGCCCGCATTGCGCGCGATCTGCCAAGGGGTGCCCGCCGAGCGGTTTCGCAAAGACGTCTCATCGACCGAGATTCGTGCAACGATGCCCGATGATGTGTGGTGAGACGACGCTCGACGATGTGTGGTGAATGGTGAAGCGGCGCAACGGCACCGCCACGGGCAATTTGCCGCGAAGCGGTGGGAAACAGAGCACAGGGATAGATGATCGAACACACGTAGTGACAAAGCTGCAGGGACCGCCGGAAAGCATGGGCCGCTATGTGATGCCTGGCAGATAAGTGCCGGCGGGGCGGGCTGTCTGGAGTGTGGGGCGTGGCACAAGAACGAGCCGGTGGAAAAAATGCGGCCGCGGGAGGAGATCGGCTGGAACTGGAACGGTTTTCGCAGGCTTTGATGGCGGGCCTCAGTAGGTTCGTGTCGTTTTCGCCGAGGCGCCGCGGCGTGTTTCTCCGTGTGCGGTCGCGAACCCCCCGATGCTCACGGTGGCAAGGCTGATGTGCCAGTGTGAACAAGGCACGTGTTCGGCAAGGCCCGGACCTGAGACGTGAAACGGCCCGCCCGCTCGTTGCGATGAGGTGGGCGGGGCTACTATGATGGTGAAAGCACACGCGCACATAGACCGAGCGACCACCGCGGGAACCGAGAGGAAATCGAGTTGGTTCGTTCCAAGCGCGCGGCAAGATACCGCTTGGGCAGCAAGAGGAGGCAGATCGTACTGCGGCGCGCTTCGTGGTTTTTTTTAGACGAATAACGCGCCGGCCGGCTTGTTTGATGCGGTTCGTTTTTTCTTTTTCTTCCTGGCTCGTCCTCCGCACCTCTCGATCGTAAAGGGCAAGGATAGCGATGTCGTCAGCCGACCCCCGCGCGTCCGAAACCGCTGAGCCTCAGCAGCGCACTGCCGATCTTCAGAGCGATCTTCAGCAAGAAGCCACGCAGCCAACGCGCGAGGGCCTCAACGACACCCCGAACAACAACGACGAAAGTGGCGTCAGCCCGTTCAAGGTGGTGCGGGATGCCGCGGGTCCGCAACAGATCACGGCCGCGCAACATATCTTCGAGCAACAGCGGGCCCGTTATCCTCAGGCAACGGGCGAGTTTTCGTGGCTGCTATCGGGCCTGACGCTGGCCGGCAAGATCGTGGCTGCACAGGTGCGGCGGGCCGGGCTGGTCGACATTCTCGGTTCGGCCGGCGCGACAAACGTGCAGGGCGAAGAACAACAGAAGCTCGACGTATTCGCCAATCGGGCGTTGCTGCACTGCCTGGGACATCGGGGCAACGTCGGCATTCTGGCTTCGGAAGAAAACGACGACCCACTGATCGTGCTCCGAGATCCGGAACGAGGCAAATATATCGTGGTGTTCGACCCGTTGGACGGATCGAGCAACATCGACGTGAACGTGAGCGTGGGCACGATCTTCTCGATTTTGCGACGCGACAACGGCGATTCGCAGAATCCGGCTGCCGACGTACTGCAACCGGGCCTTAAACAAATTGCCGCGGGCTACGTGGTGTATGGGTCGTCGACGATGCTTGTGTATACAACCGGCGAGGGTGTGCATGGCTTCACACTCGACCCGGCGATCGGCGCCTTTGTGCTCAGCCATCCGAACATCCGCATGCCAGAGCGAGGCGCGCTTTATTCGGTGAACGAAGCCAACGCCGATAGTTTTCCGGAATATTGCCGGCGGTTTCTCCACTGGCTGAAAAGCGGCCGCGACGGCACTGTTTATTCGTCGCGCTATATCGGCTCGCTGGTGGCCGACTTTCACCGCACGCTGCTCAAGGGGGGCATTTTTCTTTATCCGCCCACGGCCCGCTATCCGAACGGCAAATTGCGATTGCTCTACGAGGCGAACCCCATCGCCATGCTGGCCGAACAGGCAGGCGGGCGGGCCACCGACGGCGAAAATCGCATTCTCGAAATCGAACCGACCGAACTGCACCAACGAACACCACTGATGGTAGGCAGCCCCTACGAAATGGAACGGCTGCACGAGTTTGCCGACATGGCCCGGTCGCGAAGATGAAGATAATGGGCGGCGGCTTGATTTTGCGCGGTGCGTGCCGCGCGGTGCGATCGGTCGACACAAACGCCACGGCTTGCGGCCACTTGCGGCCATTCATAGCAGCCCCCGCCGACGTGCCGGCGGACATGCCGCTGAACTGTGCCCGAGCGTTGCGGCAGGAGCCGAGAGGCACGGCTTTCAGACGAAGTGCGCGCCGATCGGGTCGCGCATCAGGTCGGCTTCACGGCACGGTACAGCGCCATTGTTCCGAAAATCGTGCTGAATGTCTGCTGTTGGGAAACGTGAGTGAATCCTGCCTGTTCGAACAGCGGGACCAGCTTTCCTGAGACGTTGTCTTGCGTGTTTGCGAAACCATCGAGAAGCTGGATGGAAAGAAACAGACTTCGCATGAGGACGTTGGCAGCCCGTCCCCAGTCGGCAACGTGCAGTTCTGCTCCCGGTTTGAGAACCCGATACAGTTCTTGCGCCGTGCGGTGCTTGTCGCTATACGATAGGTGATGGAAGAACAGGCTCGAAACAACTCGGTCGAAATGCGCGTCGGGGTATGGAAGATCGAAGGATAAAGCGCGGTCGAATTGCACCGATACGCCGGCCTTCCGAGCTTTGCGGTCGGCAATCGATAGCACAGCCGGATCGCCGTCGACACCGGTGACATGAGCTTGAGGCTGGCATTGCTTGATCCAAACGGCCAAAGTGCCTGTGCCGCAAGCAAGGTCGAGAATTTGTTGTCCCGGCTCGAAGCGGGCCTGCCGAATCAGCGCCTGCTTGAAGGTGCGCTCGCGGGTTGTGGTGCCGATCACGGCATCGTAACAAGGGGTGAGCCAGTGAAACCCCAAAGCAGGAACATAGTTTGACGAAGAAGTCTCTTTCACCGAACCGCTACTCTCACAAATGCTGGTTGCCGTTGCATCAATCTGATTGAGAGCTATTTCCCATTGCTCGGTGTGCGACAATTCTGCTGTGCCTCATGCAGAGGTGGTCGCGCCACCGCGCGTCGACATGATGAGAACGTTGCCGCGCTGTATCGACCGGTGACGACACCGTGGCGACGATCACCGCCGCAGGTTGCGGCCGCATCGCAGGTCGATGGACCGATGACCGGTAGGGGCAGCGGCGCGTGGGCAGGAGCGGGTGTCGAACCGGTCTTTGACACATTGAGCAACGGCAAATTGCCGGCACGTCCGCGTCGGCGCATTACGCCCGAACGACGAAGAGCCGATTGCGGGCCGGCAGGCTGATGGGGTTGCTGTAGTGGTAAACCTTCGTTTCTCCGGGGCGGCCGTCGCCGGCATCTACGGGAATGGTCGTTGGCTGCTCGACGACGAAATCGGCGAAGTCAGCCGCGTTGAACGCCACGAACGCCAACCGCAGACAGTCGATCGGCGGCGTGTACGATCGCCTCACGTCGGGCAGGGCCACGGGGCCCGTGTCGACCTGAAACATCCGTTTCGGATGACTGATATTCATGGTTATGATCGGATACTCGATCACCGCTCGGT
>WGDQ01000836.1 GCA_015493185.1 Planctomycetaceae bacterium | reverse complement strand
GGTGAACTCGATGGTACCGTTCACCGCATCGCGTAGATTGATCTGCCCCTCGATCGTGCCGTTCCACGTCGGCGCGTGCGAATCTTCGAAGTCGGCCATGTACATCTTGGCGCCGGAGTTCAAGGCGTTGATCACCATCTTCCGGTCCACCGGGCCGGTGATCTCCACGCGCCGGTCTTGCAGATCGGCCGGCACGGGCGCCACTTTCCAATCGGCCTTGCGAATCTCTTCGGTCTCAGGCAGGAAGTCGGGAAACTTGCCCGCGTCCAGATCCGCCTGACGCTGCCGGCGACGCTCGAGTAATTCCTGCCTTCGGGCGTTGAACTTCCGCTGAAGCCCGGCCACGAACGACACGGCCTCGGGCGTCAGAATTTCGGCGAATTCCGGGCTGATCGGCCCGCTGATTTCCACTCCTTCGACCTGCGGCGGACTGGTCGACATGGCTGATAACCTCCTCGAATCATCGTGACGTCGTAAATCGTTTCCCCCCGGCGCTACCGCACCGCGCGGCTGGCCTCGCGTGGGCCCGGCAAACAGCGGCCCAATGGGCGGCTCCTGCCGTTCCCTCGCTCCGGTCTTGCTGCCGCACCCCACAGAACCGACCCTGTGCCGGGCACGGCCTCTCTCAAGCCGGGTTCATGCCCGTCGTGCCCAGAGCACGCTCGCCTCGCCGGTTCCCCCCAAAAACGGTCTCCGGCGGGCTGCGTCCTCTCCAGGCATCGGCCCCGGCTCTTAAGTTCTTCCAAATCTACTCAGCGATGACATAAATTGACACAATAATTGCTTCAATGCATAGTATTGTCTGAAGTCATTAAATAATCAGCATTGGCTCAAACAATGAAAGCGCCGCCGGCAGCATCACACGGCTTGCGGCTGCCCGGCACCGCAACACGAACACGCAGGTTGCCGACATTGCAGCGTCAACATGCAGGCTGCCGAACCGGCCGCGCCCTCGGCGCCGAGAGTCTTGCCTTATGTCCTTGCAAATTCACGCAACGCGCGCCGGTACGGTTGCACGCCGTTGCTGACAAGTTCTCACACGAAGGTTTCACACCATGGCCAGCAGTCCCAATCCCCAGTACTACAAGCAAAACCGGTTGCAACAGCTTCGTGGTTTTTGCGCCGCGGCGCAAACCGGCAGCATTTCCCGGGCGGCCGAGCGGCTGTTTCTCAGCCAGCCTTCCGTATCGCTGCAAATCCAGGCCCTCGAGCGCGAATTCAAAACCACGCTTTTCGAACGTCGCGGTCCCAAAATCACGCTCACGCCCGACGGCAAGCTGCTTTACGACATGGCCGCCCCGCTGGTCGAGCAAATGGACTCGCTGCACGACACTTTCAGCGATCGGCGGGGCAGCGTTGAAACCGGCCGGCTCGACATCGCCGCCGGCGAATCGACCATCTTGTATCTGCTACCCCGCTTCGTGAAACGCTTTGTCGAGGCCCACCCCGGTATCGAATTGAAACTGCACAACGTCACCGGCCGCGACGGTTTGGCCATGCTTCGCGCCGACGAGGTCGATTTCGCCGTTGGTTCGATGATCGATGTGCCTGAAGATGTCGACTACCGCCCTACGTTCACGTTCGACCCTATCCTGATCGCCCCGCTCGATCATCCGTTGGCCAAGCGCCGCCGTGTCACGTTGAAAGATGTTTCGCAGTACCCGTTGATCTTGCCTCCGCGACACCTGACCACCTGGCGCGTGGTCGATCAGGCCTTCCAAATGCACAACCTCACCTACGAAGTGCAACTCGAAGCCGGCGGCTGGGAGGTGATCAAAAAATACGTGGCCATGGGGCTGGGCATCTCGATCGTTACCAGCATCTGCCTTACCGGCAACGAACGCCTGGCCGTCATTCCCCTGGGCAAGTACTTCCCTAAACGCAGCTACGGTGTCGTGCTGCGCAAGGGAAAATTCCTCTCGCCGCAGGCCAGCCGCTTCATCGAAATTCTCAACGAAGGTGCTCCGCATGCGTCTCCGAGCACCACGACTGCGCCCGCCGCCCCGCGTGCAAAATCTCGCCGGGGCTCGGCCCGACGCCCCCGAAAAAGCGGCGCCGCGTAACGCGATCACGCAGCAATCTCGCTCCCCGCGACCTCGCGGCACACAGAAACAGAATGTTTGCCCGTGCCGGCAAATCGGGCTACCCTGACCATCGTGCCCTGTCTCTTATACACATCTGACGCTGC
>WGDQ01000835.1 GCA_015493185.1 Planctomycetaceae bacterium | reverse complement strand
GAAGAACATCACACGGTTGTCTACATCGGCGCCGATCGCCAACTTGCCCGAGAGCTCGCTTCACGACTCGCCAGCCAAAAGGTCGAGGTGATCGACGCGCTACAGCCCTGTGCGGAAGACCGCCTGCCTTGGGGCTCGTCGCCCCCCTTTTTGTTCCTGGTCGATTACGACCTGCCAGCCGGCCGCGGCGACTTCTTCGTCCGCCGAATTGCCGCCTCCGATCGTGATCGCCGCATGCCGTTGATCGCGCTTACCGCGCGGCAGGAAACCGCCCTCCAGCGGCGACTGATCAATCTGGGCGCACGCCTTGTGTTGCCCAAACCGCCGGCGGTCAGCACATTGGCCGAAGAGATCCTCTGTCAAAAGTCGCTGGCCGCCACCGCCCCGGCTACGAAAATTCCGCCCCATCAGCGTCCAGCAAGCTGAGCTCGCCCAGCAAAAGGTTGGGCTCCCTCGCAGCACGTGCCGCCCCCGGTCAAAGCCGGCCTCACTCGCAGAGCCGAGCGACGCGGCCGGCTAGCCGCATCTTACTTGTCGCGCGTGCTGTGTCCGCTCTAAAGTGTTCCGCCCTATCTCCTCAGAATTGCGGGCCGCGCTCTTTTGCCAACCAGTGCCAGGCCAGAGCGATTCGTGGCGATTCTAATCACGAGGGAGTTGTTGCTCCGTGGCAACCCTTAAGGCCAACGGATTGCTACAACAAGTCATCGCATTGCACTCTGTCCTGCGATACATTGGGCACGGCGTGGTTGCTCTCCTTCGTGCCGCGGCATACCGCAGCGCGGCTCGACGGTTGTCGCCCGATGAACTCGCGAACTTGCTTCTGCCCATTCGGTGCGATGGTCGGCAACTGCGGTGATGCAGTATGCCGAGCGAGTTTGGGCGCCATGCTCTACCGGTGTCTCGCACGAAGAAGGTAAAACGCGGTTGTTTTGAAGCCCTTTGCGTCGAGGCAACACCAATAGGGTGGCCCGCACCGGCCACAGGGCCCATGCCCGACGGTTGTCGATCGTGGGCCGGTGCAACACGGCCTTTCGACCGTTTTACCGTTTTTCGCATATTAGCGTTCTGGGTTTCCGCTTGTGCACAACCTCTTTTCGTTTGGAGTTCACGTTCGATGTCGATCAAGAACCGCGAAGTTCGTTTGAAGCAACGTCCAACCGGCATGCCCGAGCCCAGTCATTTCGAACTGGTCGAAACCGAGCTGCCGGAGCCGGGCGAGGGCGAGTTTCTTGCGCGCAATATCTGGATGTCAGTCGATCCGTATATGCGAGGTCGCATGACCGGCCAGAAAAGCTACGTGGCCCCGTTCGAAGTGGGACACGCCTTAGATGGTGGTTGCATTGCGAAGGTCGTGACGTCGCGGCATCCCCAGTTTGCCGAAGGCGACTATGTGCTCGGGCAGTTGGGCTGGCGCGACTACTGGATAAGCAACGGGCAAGGCGTGGCGAAAGTCAATCCTGCCCTCGCGCCGCTTGAAGCGTATCTCGGCCCGCTGGGCATGCCAGGGCTCACGGCCTACATCGGCATGCTGCGCATCGCCGAGGTTCAGCAAGGCGAAACGGTGTTCGTCTCGGCCGCAGCGGGGGCCGTAGGATCGGTGGCTTGCCAGATCGGCAAAATCAAAGGATGCAAGGTGCTCGGCAGCGCCGGCTCAGACCAGAAGGTCCAGTGGCTGCTCGAAACGGCGGGCATCGATGCGGCATTCAACTATAAAAAGGTGGGCGATCTGGCCAAAACCATTGCCGAGCATCTTCCCGAGGGTATCGACGTATATTACGAAAACGTCGGCGGCGAACATCTCGAGGCCGCGCTGCGCAACATGCGAGATTTTGGCCGCATCGCCGTTTGCGGCATGATCGCCCAATACAACGAACCCGTGCCGCCGCCCGGCCCTCGAAGCCTGATTCTCATTATCCCGCGGCGTCTGAAAATGCAAGGATTCATCGTCACCGACCATATGGATATGCGTCCTCAGTTTCTCCACGACATGGCCCAATGGCTTGCCAGTGGTCAGGTTCGTTGGGAGCGAACCGTGGTCGAAGGTCTCGAACACGCGGCCGACGCCTTTATCGGGCTTTTCCGTGGCGAGAACATCGGCAAAATGTTGGTGCGGCTGGCCCCAGATGACGAAACGTGATCGCCGGCGAGCCGCACAATCCGTCCGGCGGTGCGATGCTGGCGCACACTTGCGGCCAATCGACGCTGGCAACCCTATGTCGTCATGCCGCCAGCTCGGTCGTTGGTTCCACTCCGGTGGACGGCCCACGGCCCGAAAGCACAACCCGTAATGTGTTCCCCCGAGGCAACGGATGCGCGCGATGCGGTTTTCGACCCCTGCGAGGTAACCAGCGTCGCTCGGTCGAAGCCATTCATCTGCCCGCGCGGCAAGCAACTGCCCAACTCGAACCGCCTGCAAGCAAGTCCATAAGGAAACCCGTGCCGGCCCGGTCGGTGTTCGCCTTTCGACTCAGAATTTCAATCGCTCCAGAACCCCGGTCGCTGCGGCACGGCCACAAGAACCGGCCATCTCTTCGAGTAACCCGCACGTGCCTGCCATGACAAATCCCAGCCACGACACCGAGCGCGAACGCCGTGAAAGTGCCACAAAGAAGCCTGCCCCATCGTGGCAAGACGCCTCGGCGTCGGACGAGCCGGCCGGCCGTGTGGCGCTGGTTACCGGAAGTGGTCGGCGGCGCGTTGGCCACGTGATCGCCAGATCGCTCGGACAAGCAGGTTTTCGCATTGCCCTGCACTATCACCAATCAGCTCAGACAGCACGCCAAAATGTGGCGGAGTTTCGAGAGGCCGGCATCGAAGCCGAGGCGTATCAGGCAAATGTGGCCGACGAGTCGGAGGTCGACCGCATGTTCGATCAACTCATCGCGAGGTTCAACCGCATCGACGTTCTGGTAACGGCTGCCTCGGTCTGGTCGCCGATTCCGCTGGAACAACTCACGGCCGACGACCTGCGCCGCGACTTCGACATCAATGCCTTGGGCACGTTTCTCTGCGCACGTCGGGCCGGTCTGATCATGGCCCAACAGCCAACCGGTGGGGCCATTGTGACCATGGGCGATTGGGCCATCCGCCGCCCATATCGCGATCACGCCGCTTACTTCATATCGAAGGGAACCATTCCGACGATGACGCGCACGTTGGCCGTCGAGCTGGCGCATCGCAACCCGCGTGTCCGCGTCAACTGCATTTTGCCGGGGCCTGTGATGTTTCCTGACGATCTGGGCCCCACGGAGAGAAAACGTCTTGTCGAGGCGACGTTGGTGCGTCAGGCGAATGTGCCGGAGAGCGTGGCGCACACGGTCCGCTTTTTGGTTGAAAACCCCTTTGTCACGGGTGTCGTGTTGCCGGTCGATGGCGGCCGCACGATCTATGCCCCAGAATAGTCGAGATCACAACGGCAGCCGAAAAAACGCTCGCAGCCGAACCAAGGGCTCGCCCCAGTCGGCAGGAGCCAGCCACCTTTTTGCACCGTCGTGTTTCATCTCTTCACAACACGTCTCACAGCCTGATACGCTTCACCCCCAGAGCGAACGGACAGAACCTCTCATTTCTTGCGCAAAAATCGCTTGTCTCGGCTGTTCAGATGCGTTTTGTCCGCTGGTTCTCACAGGATGTTTCGCACCTATGGCGCGACTCATATCCTATCTACACCACTCATATGCCATTGCTACGCTTCACGAGACATTGTTGATGACGACACATTGTTGAAACGCATAGTCGAAGCGATCATTCAACCCGATCGCAAACCGATCCGCCGGTGCAAACAAGCTTATCTGGCCGTGCAAACTCTGCCGCACCTCGCCATTTGCTGAAGTGGTTCTCAAACGATGCCCGACGCCGCCAACGCCGCACATACATCCGAACAATCAGCCGGTTCGAAGACCGCGACCGAGTTGCAGGCAGAAACCACTCCGCAGCGCGACCGCTACGATGCCGTGGTGGTGGGCTCGGGGCCTAATGGCCTGGCGGCGGCGAACGTGATCGCAGAAGCGGGACGCAGCGTTTTGGTGGTCGAGGCCGCCGATACGATCGGCGGCGCCACGCGATCCGCCGAACTCACATTGCCGGGATTCATACACGATGTTTGCTCGGCCGTGCATCCGCTGGGCATTGCTTCTCCACTATTCCGACAGTGGCCGCTCGAGCAGTTCGGCCTCGAGTGGTGTCATGCGCCGCTGCCGCTGGCACATCCCGTTTCAGGAGATCAAGCGGTTGCCGTACACCAATCACTCGATGCCACGGCCGAGGGTCTCGGCAGCGACGGGCCCATTTACCGCAAACGCCTTGCTCCGTTTATCAACGCAGCCGAGGAACTACTCGCTCAAATTCTCGGTCCTCTCCGGTGGCCTGAGCATCCGCTGCTCATGACCCGATTTGCCCGTTGGGGATGGCAATCGGCCGAGCGATTCGCGAAACGACACTTCCGCGAAACACCAACCGCCGGCATGTTTGCCGGCATGGCAGCTCATTCTGTGTTGCCGCT
>WGDQ01000834.1 GCA_015493185.1 Planctomycetaceae bacterium | reverse complement strand
CAACGGTGCTCCGTTGGCTGTGGAAAAGAGGCGAGGCGACGGCCGCGTGGTGGCCTTTCTTACCACCGCGGCGCCGACGTGGAACAACTGGAGCCGCAATCCGAGCTTTGTGGTGGCCATGTTGGAACTGAATTCCTATCTGGCCACAGCGGGCGACGCGCCGGCGTCGTATCGCGTGGGGCAACCGCTCGAACTGCTGCTCGAGGCTGCATCATACGAGCCGCATGTTCGTTTCGAATACCGTAACGGCGAAACACGAAAGACCACCAGCGTGGATGCGAATGCGATCGATCGCGCTACGCTACAGGCAACACTTAGCGAAACGCCAGAGCCGGGTATTTACGTCGCCCGACTCGTACGCTCCGATGCCCAGCCCGAGGTGCGCAGCTTTGCTTTCAACGTGGTGGCCGACGAGGGCGATATGGCCTTTCTCGACAGGCAGCAATTGTCTGCCGAGCTGGACGGTGTGCCGTATGAATATCATCGAGCCGACGATCCGGGCCTGCTCGAACAAGAACTGAGCGGGGCCGAATTGGGACCGCTGCTGGTCGTGTTGCTGGTGCTGGCGCTGTTGGGCGAGCAGGCGCTGGCCTATGTGGCCAGTTATCATCTTCCCGCACAGGGAGGACAGCGATGATTGGCGCCGGATGGATTGGGCTAGGGTCGATGACCATGGGGCGATGTGCCTCGGCCGCGCTGTTGGCGCAGGGCTCGGCGCGTACGCTGTTCGAATGGGGAAGAATTCGCGATCCGGCCGACTGGTGGTTGCCCGTGCTGGCGTTGGCCATTGTGCTTGGCCTGGGCGTGCTGATATATCGTCGCGATAGTGCCGAACTTTCGCGCCCTCTGGCGTGGTTGTTGGCATTGTTGCGGATGACAACCTATGTGCTGTTGTGGCTCATTTTCCTGCAACCCCAGTGGCGCACACATCGCGAGGTAACGCAAAACTCGCGGGCGCTGCTGTTGGTGGATACGAGCCTGAGCATGGAACTGCCGGCCGAGACGGTTGTGAGCGGGCCGCCTGCGCCGAGCCGGGCATCGCGCGTGGCTGAAGCCCTGGGCGACAGCGACCTGCTGAGTCGGCTGCGGCGAAAGCACGACGTGATCGTGTGGCGATTCGACGAGTCGACCGCCCCGTTGGGGCGTTGGGCCCGCGATCGCACGGGCCGTTTGGCTGCGTTGGGCGATGGCTCGAGCCGTTCAGACCACACGACAAAGCGAACCGCGCCGAACGCTTCACTCGAAGGAGGAAAGGCCCCCGCCGCCGGCAACCCGGCTGATAATGCTGCGGTGGCCGATCGCCATGTGGGCACCGATCCGGCGGCGGTCGATTGGCGGCAGGCGCTGCAACCGCGCGGAACCGAAACGCGACTGGGCGAAGCACTCGAACGCATCTTGAAAGACCATCTGGCGGCGGCGCCGATCGCGGGCGTGGTGCTCTTTAGCGATGGTGGGCAGAACGCCGGGGTTGGTCCGGCGGCGGCGATTCGCCTGGCGCAAGACGAAAGTGTGCCGATTCACGTTGTGGGGTTGGGCTCGGACCACGCGCCGCCCAATGTGCGAATTCGAGATCTGATGGCACCGGCCCGCGTTTACCCGGGCGATAGTTTTCGCATCGTGGCCGACGTGCAGGCCGAGGGCGCTTTTTCCGGAACGCTGACGGCCGAGCTGTGGTCGAGCCCCTCTCAGCGATCGGCCGCGGGCGAGCCGCCGGCCCGTCTTGAAGCCACGCAAACCGTTTCTTTGGCCGGACAGTCCGAGTCGACCAATATCGTGTTTGAAATCACGCCCGAGCAGGTGGGCACTCGGACGTATCGGGTGGTGCTCAAGGCCCCCTCGGGAGATGCCAACCCGGCCGACAACCAGCAGCAGGCCGAGGTCGAAGTGGTCGATCGACAAACACGCGTGTTGCTGTTTGCGGGCGGACCATCCAGAGAATATCGCTTCCTGCGAACACAGCTTTTTCGCGACGATCAGGTGGAACTGCACGTGCTGTTGCAAACGGCCGAGCCGGGGGTTGCCCAAGAGGCCGACGAGCTGCTGTCGACGTTTCCCGATTCGCTCGGCGCGCTGAATCGCTACGACGCACTCGTGGCGATCGACCCGGACTGGCAGGCCCTTTCCGATCAACAGATCGAGTGGCTTGAAAAGTGGGTGGCTGAGCAAGCGGGCGGACTGATCGTGGTGGCCGGACGAATCAACACGCCTACGTGGGTGCGATCGCCCGAGCTGGCCAAACTGCGGGCCATTTACCCGGTGCGTTTCGAGCGGAGTTACGTGTTGGGACTGGAAACGACCCGCGATGCCACACAACCCTGGCCGGTTGAACTGACACGCGACGGGTTGGATGCCGAGTTTTTGCGAATCGATGATGGTTTGTCTTCCAGCCTGCAAGCATGGACGGCTTTCGATGGGGTATACGACTGTTTTCCTGTCCGCGGGGCCAAGCCTGGGGCCACCGTATACGCGCACTTCGGCGATCCGCGTGCCGGCAACGACGAGGGGTTGTTGCCCTTGATGGCGGGGCAGTTTTACGGTGGCGGGCGCGTGTTTTATTTGGGCACGGCCGAGATGTGGCGACTGCGCCGGCTCGACCCCGCTTACTTCGAACGGCTTTACGTCCAGTTGATCCGGCACGTGTCGCAAGGACGCCTGCTGCGTGGATCGTCGCGCGGAACATTGCTCACCGAGCGGCAGCGTTATGGGTTGGGGCAAACCATTTCGGTTCGTGCGCGGTTGCTCGACGATCGTTTGCAGCCGCTGGAAGCCCCGCATGTGCCGTTGGAGGTGATCGACCCGCAGGGGCGGTTGCACACCGTTGAACTGTCGGCTGAGGCCGACCAGCCGGGCAGCTTCGTCGGGCACTTGGTCGCCCGCAGCGAAGGGCTTTATCGCTTGGAACTGGACGTGCCCGGCACGGTTTCCGAGCGTCTGTCGCGGCGCGTTCAGGTACGCATGCCCGACCTGGAGCGTCGCGATCCGCAACGCAACGACGCGCTGCTATCGCAAATTGCGAGCGAAACAGGCGGCGTGTATTGGAACAATGTGCGGGCCGCGGTCGATATTGAGAACGGCCTGCCGGCGGTGATCAAGGATCGAAGCAAAACCATGGTGCAGATCGAGACGCCGCAACCGCTGTGGGACAACACATGGGTGTTGGCTATCGTGTGCGGCCTGCTGAGCATCGAGTGGCTGATTCGCCGACTGGTGCGCCTGGCCTGAGTTTATTGATTTCGTGTCGCGCAGAAATCTGGCGTTTTTAAGTGAACAACTTAAGGTAAGCGACTTGAAGCGAGCGGGTTTCAAGTGGACGGGCTTGGAGCGAGCGGGTTTGAAGCGAACGGGTTTGGAGTGGACCGGCGGAAATCGGTCGTCTGAGGTCTGCGATTCGAAGTGCGCAACTTGGGGGCTCTCTGGTTTACCAGTGGGACAAGTGGCGAGACGAATAGCGCGGCGCGATTCGCGGTTGCGAATCTGCTGCGTGAGAGGAGCGATGCCGGACGATCCGCGGGACAGCGAAACTGAAACTGTAGAACTGTAGGACAACCAGGACGCAAGCAACAGGGCAGCGGGTTGCTTATACCGGCGGTGTGAGACCCACCGGAAGTTTGGAGCCGAGAGAATGCGGCGGCTAAGACGAACCTTGGTCGAGGCGGCCGTGCTTCTGATCGGATGCAGGAAACGATTGCGGAGCGACAAAGCGACGTGGCACCGATGCTTTTGAAACAGCGCGACGTGGACCGCGGCGAACGGCCGATTTCGCCGACGATCGATTTCGTGCTGCGCCGTTTGCGACGGCGGATTCGGGGCTACGTGTGGGTCGATGGTCTGGCTCGCACACTGGCTGCGCTATTGGGCTGGCTGCTATTGAGCCAGGCGATCGACCGCTTCGAACCGCCCCTGTGGTTGCGGGCTGTTT
>WGDQ01000833.1 GCA_015493185.1 Planctomycetaceae bacterium | reverse complement strand
TTCGAGCGCTTCGGCCGCACCGGGAATCAACCGCACGGCGTTCTCGTAATAAATTTTCCGCAGCACCTCGTCGGGTAATCCCAGCCCGTAAATGCGCCAGAAACCTTGCGGCGGAAACGCGTTTTCGGCGTACGGGAAATACTCGTCCCACGTTTCCAGAAAACGCCAGTGCAGCACCAGCCGCGCCGGATGCCGCGGACCGTCGGTGCCGAACAAGATGCGGTCGGCATATTTCAGGAAAAACTTCCGCGCCGTATACGGCTGCCGCCCCAACTCGCCAATGCGGGCCGCGATCTCCACGTAAAGATTCGGATACCGATCCAGCCAGCGGCCCACCGTGGCCAGGTCTTCCGGGTTGTTGGCCATGTGCGCCCCGAGAAAGCGGGTGTTCGGATGCCGCTCGATCACGCGGTTGCGCGCGGCCAATAGCTCCTCGCGCGTGGGAAAGCCGGGCCGGTGAAAGCTCCAGTCAGGATGCCGCGAAAGCTCCTCCCAACGTTCGTTGGTCTCGTCGATCGGTTCGAAAAACGCGGCCGGGTCGGCTGTGTGAATAATCACCACCAGTCCCAGCCGACCGCATGCCTCCCAGATCGGGTCCCAACGCCTGTCGTCGATGCGAATCAGCGAGCCGTCCGGGTTGCGGTATTCGAGGCCGAAATTCTTGAACAGCTTCAACCCGCTGGCGCCCATCCGTTTGGCCTCGGCCAGCGCCGCGGCCATCCGCCGCGCGAAGTCGGGCCGATGGCAGTCCCACGTGGCCGGGTCGCTCGGCTCGCCGTCGCCCCGCCAGTCGATATTGGCGAAAATCAAAAAGCGGTTCCGGTGCTTGGTCCAAAGGTATCGGGCATGCTGCTCGAACCGCTCGCCCAATCCACCATCGAGGCTGACGCACACGGCAATGTTCTGCCGATCCATCACTTCGACAAACGCATCCAGCCGCTCTACCGAACCGTGCAGTCGGAACCGCGGGTGCGTGTGTACGTCGATCACCGGAAACTTGGCCCGTGTCAGCAGGTGCTCCGGCACGCGCAGCATCGACCGCGGGCGAAACCGCTCGAGCGCCAACGGGCGCCCATCGCGGCCATCCAACTCATCGCGCCGAAAACAGGGTTCGTCCTGCGGCGGGTCCGCCAGGCTGTATGCCCCGCCCCACGTGCCGCAGAGGCCAACGCACAACAGCATGGCCCACCACCCGACAAGTCGCCCGGCCCGACCAATGGAAGTCGCCTGTTCCAACAGCGTCGTCAGGCCGTTGTGCATCGTTTGGCGGAATCGGATGTTGATAACATTCTTCAGATTCATGGTGTTGCGTATCCCTGTGCTGAGCTGCGTTCTGCACGCGTCGAGGCCGCTGGTTTGAAAACTGGCAACCATTCAGCCAAACGAAGCGACGAACGAGGTCGCAAGCCTGCCGAAAAACTCCGCAACGATCCTCTCCCGGCTTTTTTCAGCAGGTGCGGTTGTTGCGTACGTCAAGATGGTTTGCCTTCCGGCCAAAGGCACCACCCGCTTCAAACGGCCGAACTATTACGAAAACCGCTTGCCGATTCGCGTGCTCGTTCCATTGTAGACAAGCCCAGCGGGCCGCGTAGACGGGCACTCGGCAACGCACGGCAAGTTTTCGTGTCCTTGGGTGGCCGAAGTCATTCGCGAGTCGTGTTTCGTGATTTGCTGGATTCACTGCGATTCGCTGCGATTCGCTGGGCCGATGGGCGCGTGGCCATTCCTGACCGGTGCGGCTTGGGGCCGCCCGCCGCGGCAGATACAATGCGACTTGTCGGCGGCTTTTCTCGACCCGGCTCAAACGCCGTGGCCCCGCAAACGCAAAACATCGCCCGACGCGACAGACGCCTTTGCCGTTGTTTGCCTTTGCTTTGTTTTGCCTTGTGGCTTGCTGCCGGCATGGCCGCTTCGTGCCCTGCCAGTCGGTGCAAAGCCGGTCGCCCCACGGCCGCGCAGTTTTTTTCGCCGGTATCTGGTTACGCTCCGTCGATTTCTCGCATGAGCCGCCGGCATCGACCAGGTTCCCGTTGATTTCCGCCATCGAGCACCCCGCAACACGAGACACACCAGATGGGCCCGCAGCCGCTACAGTTCGAGGGAGAAGAGCACTTCGCCGTCCCGGCCGAAAAGCTGTACGAGCGGCTCACCGATGTCGGGCTGTTGGCCCAGTGCATTCCCGATGCCGAAAGCTCTGAGCCGATCGACGACCGCAATCTGCGGGCCGTGGTTCGCCCAGGCGTTTCTTTCCTGCGGGGCACGTTGAAGCTGCACGTTGCGGTCGATCCGGTCGATCCGCCCCGCCGTGCCGAAATGCGGGTCGACGCCCAGGGTATCGGCGCCACGATTTCGATGACCTCGCGCATGGAGATCGAACCGCACGAGGGTGGCTCGCGGCTCCGCTGGCAGGCGAGCGTCGAGAAAATGAGCGGCCTGGTGGCCACGGTCAGCCGACCGCTCATTCAGGCCGCGGCGCAACGGGTGATTCAGGGCATGTGGGAAGGCATCCGTCAGCAAGTCGAAGCCCGCTAAGCTCGGCCCTCAATCAAAACAGCCAACCCAAGCAGCCGCTTCTTCTCACGCGCCGACAAAGGCCCGGTGTCAGCATGTTGGGGCATGCCGGCGTCGCCGCTTCGATCTCGCCGCGGCGCCCGCGGCCAGCGTTATGGCCGACATCGCTCCCATCCACCACGTGGCCGGTTCGGGCACCACACCGATTAGCGCGGCCGCTTCGTAAGCCACCAGTAGCGTATTGCGTGGCACGTTGAAAAACTCCTGCGTC
>WGDQ01000832.1 GCA_015493185.1 Planctomycetaceae bacterium | reverse complement strand
CTGGTGCAGACCGACGACCGGACGGTCGGCTCGCTCGCGATCGAAGCCGGAATTGGATTTTGAGAGACACCATTCTTAGCCCAGCAGGCAGTAGTTCACCCGCAACGCGAATGACAACGAACGTGGCGACCTGAATGCGTGCACTATCGTTTTCTCGAATAACGACAGCGTGCCCTTGGCCGCGGTGGCGGGCTGCTGGGGTCGTTGCGCTGCTGGCCCCGATGCTGGTGCTTTCGGCCAGCCGCGGCGCTCGGGCCGAATCGCCGATCGGCCGCACGATCGGGCCCTTCGAACTGCGCGATTACCACGGCAAACTGCACCGTTTGGACGACTACAAGCAACCGCTGCTCGTGGTGGCGTTTCTGGGCACCGAGTGTCCGTTGGCCCGATTGTACGCACCACGGCTCGAAACCCTGCATCAGCGGTTCGCGTCCCGGGGGGTCGCCTTCCTCGGCGTGATGTCGAACCGGCAAGACTCGATCGCCGAAATCGCACACTATGCTCGTAGCTACGGTCTCACCTTTCCGCTGCTCAAAGATGTCGGCAACCGAATTGCCGATCGCTTCGGGGCCGAGCGCACTCCTGAGGTGTTTGTGCTCGATGCCGAACGAGCGATCCGCTATCGCGGGCGGATCGACGATCAGTACGGATTTCAGAAGGACGGCCGCGGTTTCCAACGCTACGAACCCGCGCGGGCCGATCTGGCCGTAGCCCTTGAAGAACTGCTCGGCGGAGGCGAGGTTTCAGTGCCCGAAACCGTGGCGCCCGGTTGCAAAATAGGTCGGGTGAAAACGCCCGACCCGAACTCGCCGGTCACGTGGTCGAAACACATCGCGCCGATTTTTCAGCGACGGTGCCAGTCGTGCCATCGGCCGGGCGAGATCGCCCCGTTTCCACTGTTGAGCTATGCCGACGTGCAAGGCTGGGAGGAGATGATCCTGGAGGTCGTACAGCAGAATCGCATGCCTCCATGGACGGCCGATCCGAACGTTGGGCATTTTGCCAACGACGCCCGCCTTTCAGACGATGAGAAGCAGCTCATCGCCACGTGGGTGGCCCATGGAGGGCCCGAGGGCGATCCGGCCGATTTGCCGCCGCCGCGGAAGTTTGTCGAAGGCTGGCAGATCGGCGAGCCCGATCTGGTGCTTTACATGGACAGCGAGCCGTTTCGCGTTCCCGCCGAAGGCACGGTGGAATATCAATACTTCGTGGTCGATCCGCAATTCGAAGAAGACTGTTGGGTTTCGGCCGCCGAGTGTCGCCCCGGCAACGCGGCAGTGGTTCATCACATCAACGTGTTTGTCTTGCCCGCGGGCAAAGAGCACTTTGAACGCGATGAGCTGACCAACGATTTGTTGTGGGGCTACGCACCGGGCGTGCCACCCACGATGTTGCCCCCAGGCATGGCCATCCATTTGCCACGAGGAACGCGGCTCGTTTTCCAGATGCACTACACGCCCAACGGCACGCCGCAAGAAGATCGCAGCTACATGGGCCTTGTGTTTGCCGATCCGAAAGACGTGCGCAAGGAAGTGCGTACGGTGTTGGCCGTGAACACCCAGTTCGAAATTCCGCCCCATGCGGCCAACCATCTGGTGGAATCGTGGTACGACTTCGAACGCGATGCCCTGCTCGTGGCCATGATTCCGCACATGCACCTGCGGGGCAAAGCCTTTCGCTACACGGCCCACTATCCCGACGGATCGCGCGAAGCGCTGCTCTATGTGCCGCGATACGATTTCAACTGGCAAAACACTTATGTGTTGGCCGAGCCCAAGCCGATGCCGGCCCGAACCCGCATCCAGTGCGAGGCGTGGTACGACAATTCAGAAGACAACCTGGCCAATCCCGATCCCACGGTAGCCGTGCGATGGGGCGATCAGACCTGGGACGAAATGATGATCGGCTATTTGCAAATCGCCGTGCCGAAGGAAAAAGTAGCGGTAGTGGCGGAAACTCAGGTCAAGCGCCCTTGGGCGCTGATCGTGCCGGTGGCCCTGGCCGCGGGAGTGGTCGTCTTGGGGCTGCTCGCGTTGCTGGCCGTGGGCACGCGTCCGGCAAGAGCCGAGCGACTCGTGGAACGATAACAGCACAAACAAATGCCGTGCGCTATGCGAACGTCGCAGTGCGATCATGCCAGGGCTTGCGGCGGGCCTCGCTGCACGGTGCGGCATGGCACGATCGAAAAAACTCGCAAACCGTCAACGCTTCGGCCCGTCTTCGGATGAGGCATTATCATTGAACGCAACTTTTGTGGCTAGCATGCGGTCGATCGGCGCAACGGCATGGCGCGCCGTTTTGTGCGTGGCCTTGCTGTCGGCGGCTCTCGGGCAGCACGGCCTTTGCGCCGCCGTTTTGGCGACAGAACCGATCCCCGATTTCAGCCTCCGCGACTTTCGCGGCACGACGCATCGGCTGAGCGAGCTGGACGAACAACTCGTGGTCGTGGTGTTCGTGGGCACCGAATGCCCGTTGGTGCGTTTGTATGCGCCGCGACTGGTCGAGCTGTACGAAGAGTTTGCCCCGCGAGGAGTGGCCTTCTGGGCCATCGACTCCAACCGGCAAGATTCGCTTCCAGAAATCGAACATTTCGCCAGAACATACCATCTCCGCTTTCCGCTGCTTCGCGATCCGGGCAATCGTGTGGCCGATCTGTTCGGCGCCCAACGCACGCCCGAGGCATTTGTGCTCGACGCGCGGCGCGTGGTTCGTTACCGGGGTCGAATCGACGATCAATACGGTTTTCGCGACGACGGTCGTAGCTTTCAGCGCAACGCGCCTCAGCGGCGCGATCTGGCCGAAGCGCTCAACGCGCTATTGAGCGGTCGGACGGTGGATGTGCCCGAAACTCGGGCCTTCGGCTGCTTGATTGGTCGGGTGCGAGACCCCGATGCCAACTCGCCGGTCACGTGGTCGGAGCATATCGCTCCCATCTTTCAACGCCGTTGCCAGGCGTGCCACCGCCAGGGGCAGATTGCTCCCTTCCCATTGATGAGCTACGACGACGTTCGAGGCTGGGAAGCCATGATCCGCGAGGTGATCGAGCTGGGG
>WGDQ01000831.1 GCA_015493185.1 Planctomycetaceae bacterium | reverse complement strand
GCGGTCTTTGAAAAGCTGGATGGCCGGCGCCCAATAGGGCGGAATCGTGTTGAGCAGCGTGACGATGTTCGACGGCCCCACGATGTCGACGCCGCAGGCGAAGACTTCGGGCGTCATCGTCAATCCTACTAGTGTGGCATAACCGCCATAGCTGCCGCCCATGATGGCCACGCGTTTGGGATCGGCAATGCCTTGTTCGACGGCCCAATCGACGGCATCGAGCAGGTCGTCGTGCATTTTGCGGCCCCACTCGCGATTGCCCGCATTCACAAACGCCTTGCCGAAGCCGGTGGAGCCGCGGTAGTTGACACTTAATACGGCATAGCCGCGGTTGGCCAGCAGTTGGTGCAGCGGGTTGAAGCCCCAGGTGTCGCGGGCCCAAGGGCCACCGTGAACGAGCAGCACCATGGGCAAGGGACGCTCAGGGCGGCCGTCTGCATCGGCGTCGGCATCGACCGGCAGCGTAAGATAGCTTACCAGTTCGAGGCCATCACGCGCCTTGATCAGCACGGGATGCATTTTTGCCAGCGGCAGGTTTTCCAACGCTTTGCGATTCGTGAAAAGGAAGTCGGCACGGCCGGCATCGCGATCGTACAAATAGTAGCGAACGGGCCCGTTGTCCATTTGATAGGCAACGATCCAGTGCCGGTCGTCGAGCGTGCGGCTTGTGACATCGAACTCGCCGTCGGCCACGGTGCGGAGATAGTCCAGATCGCGGCGCACGGTATCGTCCAACACCTTCCACTCGCGACGCAGGTAGTTGAAGGCCACGGCTTCGATCGTTTTTTCGATTGGATGCGCCATGGCCCCGCTGACGTCGGCCCGATCGTCGGCGGCAATGACGGTTTCTTTGCCGGTTTTCAGGTCGATCGCCGTCAGCGCGCCGGTGTTGCGGTTGCGGCTGTCGATCATGTAGAGCACCTGCCCGGTTTTGTCGAAGCCGGCGGGGTTGGTCGTGAGCGTGTCTTCCATGGGCACCTTGAGAAAAGGCTTCCAGCCGCCTTGGCCGTCGGGCTCGAGCAGCAGATTGCCGCCATCGGGGGTGAACTGCATGGCGAACCGCACGCGGTAATCGTCGTCAGCCAAATAGCCGACAAATCCCTGCTTGTTTTGCTCAACCAGTGTTCGCTTGCCGGTGAGAATGTTGACGCGATAGATGTCGTGCAACTGAGGCTTGCGGTCGTTGAGCCCGATGAGCACTTCCTCAGGAAACTTGTGGCTGACCGACTCGATGCGGGCGCGCACCCCTTTGAGCGGTGTGAGGTCGGTTGTGGTATCGGTTTGAAGGTCGACCGCATATACGTGGAAGTCTTCGTCGCCTCCGACGTCTTGCAAGTAAAGAATGTGCTTGCTCGTGAAGGCCCAGAAATAGGTGCGAATGCCCCGCTTGCGATCGTCGGTGACGACGCGCGCCTTTTCCAAATCGCCGCGCGGAGCCACCCAAACGTTGAGCACGCCGTCTTTGGGCGCGAGCCAGCTAATGTGCTTCCCATCGGGGCTCAGTCGGGCAGCAGCGCGATCCGGATTGCCGAAAAACACGTCGCGCGGAATCAACGGCACGGCGTTGCCCGCAGGAGCCGGCTCCGCAGCCCAGGCGCTGTTTGGGCAATCGAGCAGTTGCGACGAAGCCAAGGCAAGAAGAACCGCCGCAAAGCTGATGAGCAGCGAGAACTGTATTTTGCAAAAACGCGCGGGACGCCACGAAAAGAAGCGGTTTGCACGAAACAACACGTTGGCCGACATGGGCACTCCTTTGATTGAAAAACGGTCCGCTGAGGCCATCCGACATTCGCCGCTGCCCGGAGATGGTTTTGCTGGTTCTTCGTGGTTTGCTGGGAGTCGGTTCGCCAAAAACCGCCACGCATGCGAGCAGCGATTGCTTATAGGAAACATATCGAAAAGACCGCGAGTTGGCTATGTGCTGCCGGCTGGCCCGGCCGCGGCGGGCCGCACACAACTCGATTTTTTCGGTACGTGGCCGTGATGGCAGGAGAGGTCGCGCTGGGAAAATACAAGCCGATTCTCTGGGAACCGAAGGACACGCTTCTTGCGGCACCTCGATCAACCAGAAATGGTTCGCTTCTCGTCCACGGCCGCGGTAAATTCTCAGCGCGGAAGAAAAACACACAACGCGGCAACTGGGACCGCGACGGGGAGGTTCGGCGCGATCGGAAGCGATGCGCTGTGGCTGTGCGGCAACAACGGCGAGATCGAAATGCCCGGACGTACAACCGACCAACCGACGGCGGATCTGCTGGCAGGTACGACGCGCAGCAGACCGGTCGGTACGCGGGCACCCTTGGTAAGTGTTGCCGCAGCCGTGTTGGCGGGCATTTGGGCCGGTCGAACAACGGGGCTATCGTGGGCCGTTTGCTATGGGTTGGCCGTGGCGGCGCTGCTCGCGTGGGGACGGTGTTGGTGCCGTGGCCACAAGCGACGGGCGGCCGTGTTGCTGCTGATCGCGGCCGGCGGCAGCGGCAGCGCGTGGCACCAATTGCGATGCCGGCACTTCGACGTCTGTCTCTTATACACATT
>WGDQ01000830.1 GCA_015493185.1 Planctomycetaceae bacterium | reverse complement strand
CCGTGGTTCACCGATCACAGTCGCCATGGTGCTCAAAACGAGGAGAATCCAGAGCCGCACTGCGTTTCTCCGAGAAAACAGGCACCACCAACCCCTCAAACAGGCTGCAAACCGATACGAGGCGAAAACAGCGCAGTCATTACCCACAAAATCGATCAACGACAGCGCAACGCGGGGCACCATCACACGGCGTTCTTCGTATCCGCAACGGTTTGCGACTTTTCCCATTTTGAACGACTGCTGGAAAAACACCAGCGGTAATAGCAGTTTTGTCGCCCCTTCACAGGCCATCGTGGATGAACATGTCGGTTTTTTCTTGGCCGATTCGTCATACTGATTAAACTCGATAGAAGCGAATACCGCACATCGGCGGCCACATCGGCCAAGCAGAGCCCATCGGCCAATACCAGGGCCGACATTTCGTGCTATAAGGCGGAGCCCAGATTCGTGAGCCAGTCTCCACGGGCGGCATTGCTCGTCGACTATTACAACGACTACCTATCAGACCGCGACACGGCACGGTTCATCCGCCGTACGTCATTGCGGTACACGATCGGTACGCTCGAGCGATTGGCGACGCACACTTCGCCCCCCACTCGACGTGCGGCCGTGCTGGCCTTGGGAAAACTCGGCGATTTCGCATCCAATGCCGTTTTAGGACGCGCTTTGCAAGACAAGGATCGCATGGTCCGCTTGCTGGCCGAAGACGGCATTCGCAATTTGTGGCGCCGTGCCGGTGGTTTGCGGGAAAACCTCGACTTGGGCGTCATCGTCCGGCTCAACGTTTCTCGCCAGTTCGAAGAAGCCATATTGCGAGCCTCAGAGCTGATTGCCCACGCCCCAACGCTGGCCGAAGCCTGGAACCAACGGGCCGTAGCAAACTACAACCTCGGACGCTACGCCGAGTCGATCCGTGATTGCCGACAGGCGTTGGAGTACAACCCCTACCATTTCGATGCGGCCACGGGCATGGGACAATGCTACTTGCATTTGGGCCGCTACGACCGGGCCCTGGAATGCCTTCGTCGCGCCTTGAAGCTCAATCCCGAGCTCGAAGGCGTTCGAGCAGGCATTTACTACATCAAGCGGGCCTTGAAAGACTCTTAGCTTTCGCGTCCCGGCCCGCCTGTGCATGCGCGACCACAGGCGCCCTCCTGTCTGTGTTCGACTACACAAGATCGGTACGGTCGTGAATGCGCGTCTTGCGCTGGTTATCTCCGGACCGGCTTGAATACAACTCGTCGCACGAGCAGGCGATCCATTGGTCGTGCCCTAGCCACATGACCAACCTTCGGTATATTTATCCGCGTGAGCGATTCGAAGCCAATTTTGATTCTGGGCGCTGGCATCAATGGCGCTGCGTTGGCGCGCGAGCTGCTGCTAAACGGCGTGCCGGTGTGTCTGGTCGATCGGGGCGACCTCAGTTCCGGCACAACCGCATATAGCTCGCGACTGATTCATGGTGGCCTGCGCTATCTGGAATATGGCGAGTTCGACCTCGTCAAAGAATCGCTTGAAGAACGAACACGTCTGCTTCGTCTGGCACCACACCACGTCCGTCCACTTCGCATTTTCATCCCGGTCACCAATCGTTTCGGGGGCCTGCTGGCATCGGCACGCAGATTCCTGCACCTCGAAGGCCGCACCAGCGCCATTCGCGAACCAGCACGAGGATTATGGCTCGTGCGGCTCGGACTGCGATTCTACGACGCTTACGCCCGCGACCCGACATTGCCGCACCATGCCGTTCACCGGCTTCACGACCCCGACGTGCCGTTGGTCGATCCGAAGCACTATCTGCGGATGTGCTCGTACTACGATGCACAAATCCGCTTTCCCGAACGGTTTGTTGTTTCACTGCTGGAAGACGCGCGGCGCATCGCGGCTGATCGGGGCGTAGAGTTCTCGCTCTATACGTACCACACTGCCGAACGCCACGGCAGCCGTATTTCTGTTCGACCGGCCGCTGGCTCGCCTGGTGCCGCGGGCTCGGTAAGCGAGCGGCCGACGCACACGCTTGAACCATCCGCCATCGTCAATGCTACAGGAGCGTGGGTCGACCAAACACTTCGTCAGCTCGACATTCCCAGTCGACGGCTGATTGGCGGCACAAAGGGAAGCCACATCCTGACGCACCACGACAAGCTGCGACGGGCACTGCGTGGTCAGGCCCTGTATGGCGAAGCGGTCGATGGTCGACCAATCTTCGTTCTGCCTTTCGGCGACGCAACGCTGATCGGCACGACCGACATCAAGTACGATGGCGACCCACGCGATGCCGTAGCTAGCCGTGAAGAAATCGACTATTTGATCCGGTCGGTCAACTTCATGGTGCGCGATGCAAAGCTCACTGCCGACGATGTGTCGATGCACTACAGCGGAGTTCGCCCCCTGCCAAGCACGGACAACCAAACAACCGCCTCGATCACGCGTCGCCACTGGCTCGAAGAACACGCAGGCCACACCGTGCCGGTGTTTTCCATCGTTGGAGGCAAATTGACCACATGCCGCTCGCTGGCAGAAGAAGCAGCCGCCACGGTGCTCGGGCATCTCGGGCGGACCGTTCAAGCCACGAGCCGCGAGCGCTTCTTGCCGGGCGGTGAGTCGCACCCCCAGTCGCTCGATGCGCTCACAAACACCTGGCAGCACATCGCCCGCACGTCCGGCCTCACTCTGCAACAGATAGAAACCCTCTGGTCCTGGTTCGGCACGCGCACCGAAGGCATTCTGCAAGAGGTTCAGCCCAATGCGAACGATCTGCTTCATGGCACGCTGCTGCCACGGGCCATCGTACGATGGATCATCGATCATGAGTGGGCTGAGTGCCTGGAAGACCTCGTTGAACGTCGCCTGATGCTGTTATTCCACGACCATCTGACGCTCGCCTGCCTGAACGAACTAGCCGACATGCTCGTGGCAGCCGGAAAACTCGATCAGCGTGATCGCGACCAACAGGTGGCACAAACAATCGACCGCCTCGAACACCACTTTGGTAAAACCGTGTGCCGTGAGCGTGCCACCAGACCGTAATCTCCGGTTCGTTGGCTGCTCTTCGTCCGTTTCCGAACGAAGGACGATGCTGGCCGACAAGAACAACGTGCAACGCCAATGACACGCTTTTTCTGGTTTCAGCTTTCGCTCCCCGATAGCCGCGCTGTCCGGCACAACACGCCCGCCAACACGGCAACAGTGGTATTGGCCGTTTGGAATTGCTGTTTGATCTTTCACGGCGTTCGTTGCACAATCGGACGACCTGACGGCCCTTATCGTGGTTGGTGCGTTGAAGGGACATCGCAAGCCGATCGGTAGCATGTGGGAAGAAGCATTCCCTTGAATTCTCCAGCATCAACCGCAAATTGTTGCTCCAGGCATGTGGAGCAAAAAGTGGGCCTCCGGCAGCAGCGTCGAAGGCTCACTGCATCGAAGCAGTTACGACGAGCGGTGACACAACGAACGAAATGGTTTTGGAGAACCAACCATGCTACGTGGAACAGCCCGCGAGCTAGCGGCAGAATTTCTAGGCACCTTTGTGCTGATCGTCTTTGGTGTGGCCGTCGTGGCCCAGGTCGTGCTCAGCGAGGGGCACTCAGGCGAACACCTGTCGATCAATCTCGGCTGGGGG
>WGDQ01000829.1 GCA_015493185.1 Planctomycetaceae bacterium | reverse complement strand
GGTCGACCGCGTGCCGACCGCGTTTCCACGTTTCCACAGCGCCCGCAGCGGCGCCGGTCAGCGGTTCACTCCCTTGGTGTGAGAAACACTCGGCCGTGTTCCGGGGCGACCGAGTCGATGTGCCGGCTCTCGCGAGCCGTGCTGCTCTTAAAAGCAAAGCCGGGGCCGGAATCGGCAAACCACGCTGCCCAATGCGTCTGAACCGGTTTGGTAGCCAAGCGTTAGACACGCCCGACAAAATGCCATTTGGTCCGCAATCGCGTGCCGCTGTACGAAATGCAGGCGCTATTGCAATCTGGTGGTGTATTGATTCAGGGCGCTTCGCCGCGGTGAGGGCTGTCGTGTCGGCGTTGCCCATGGGCGTGGGGGTAACCGGTGGGCATGGGGAATGGTTCGCGCCGTCGTGCGACCTTCGCCGCTTGTCGCGCAAGACTCGGCGGCCGAGCATTGCGGCCCGTGTCCTACCGCTCGGTCGGCCCTGTTTTTGTTTGGCCCATATGCCTCCGGCCAACCCCGGCCACCACCGGGCGAACCCTCGCCGTGCCCGCCCGTCCGCCTGCTGCCCACTGTTCCCCGCAGTGCGCGCATTGGCGTTCTCAGCTCGGCCCGTTAGTTTGTTTTCGGGGCACCGGGCACGATCCGTCGTCGTCCGCCTCGGGCGGGGCGTGCCCCACCGGCTTCAGCCGCCACGGTCGTCCGCTCAGCCCTCCGCGCACCGCGGATCGGCCGCCGAGCGATCCGGTTCCAACGCCACCTTATGAAAGGGCCGGCCGGTCATCCGTCGTTGCTGCCGTTGGTCGTGCCGCCCGGCCCGGTTCACCTTGGATCGCACGCCAGGTTGCCGAACTTGCTCGCGCCTCGCACGTTCCCGTCCCGTGAACGTCGATAACAGCAGGTATCGCAAGCGACGGCGGAAAAAAGCCGGCAGCGGAAAACGGCGGAAAAGGACGGCAACGGCGGAAAGCGGCGGGCGACCGCCGAAGCGAACAAGAACCGAACACGAAACCGGAACAATACCGCCAACCAAACAACAGCACCCGCCAAACGCACCACAGGAGAGTTTTTCGATGGCCACCGCAGGCAAAGTGGCGCTCGGATTGGATTTCGGCACCGAGTCGGTTCGCGCACTGCTCGTCACACTCGAGGGCGACGAACTGGCCTCGGCCGTGGCCCGCTACCAGCATGGGCAAATCACCCGCACGCTGCCCAGCACCGGCGAGCCGTTGCCGCCCGACTTCGCGCTGCAACACCCCGACGATTGGCTTCGTGCCTCGGCCCGTGCCGTGCGGCAGGCGGTACGTCGCGGCCGAATTGATCCGCAGTCGGTGATTTCGATCGGCGTCGATTTCACCAGTTGCACCATGCTGCCCACCTTGGCCGACGGCACGCCGCTGTGCGAGCTCGACGCGTTTGCTGACGAAAAGTTTGCCTGGCCCAAACTGTGGAAGCATCACGGCGCGGTGCGGCAAACCGAGCGCATCAATCGTCTGGCCCGCCGGCGTCGCGAAGCGTGGCTCGATCGCTACGGCGGGGTGATCGGCCTCGAATGGTTCTTTCCCAAAATTCTGGAAACGCTCGACGAGGCGCCGGCCGTTTACGACGCGGCCGAAGTATGGCTCGAGGCGGGCGACTGGTTTGTTTGGCAACTGGTTGGCGGCACGGCCGACACGCTGCCACGCTCCACGTGCCAGGCTGGCTACAAGGCCATGTGGAATGCCGAGCACGGCTACCCCTCGACCGCGTTCTTCAAGGCGCTCGATCGCCGTATGGCCCATGTGGTGCGCGACAAGATGCCGGGCCGATTGCTCGCACCCGGCGAGCCCGCTGGAGAACTGACCTCGGCCATGGCCAAACGCCTGGGCCTCTCACCGGGCATTGCCGTCAGTGCCGCGGTGATCGACGCCCACGCCGGTGTGCCTGGCGCCGGTGTGGCCGAACCCGATACGCTGGTCATGGTGATGGGCACCAGCAGTTGTCACATGCTCAACTCTCGGCACGATCGACCCGTGCCCGGTGTGGCGGGCATCGTCGAAGGCGGCATCTTGCCCGGCTACTTCGGTTATGAAACCGGTCAGGCGGCCGTGGGCGATGCCTTCGATTGGTTTCGCCGTCTGGCAGGCGAAAAAGGCTTCGATCGGCTCAATCGCCAGGCCGCTCAGCTCGCGCCCGGTGCCGAGGGGGTGTTGTGCGTCGATTGGTTCAACGGCTGCCGCACGCCATTGATGGACGGCACACTGCGCGGCGCGCTGCACGGATTGGCCCTGCACCACGAAGCCCCGCATGTTTACCGCGCCCTGCTCGAGGCCTCCGCCTTCGGGCTGCGATGGATTGTCGATCTATTGCGCGAGCACGACGTGCCGGTGCGTCGCTTCGTGGCCACAGGTGGTTTGCCGCACCACAATCCGCTGCTCGTACAAATCTATGCCGATGTGTTGGGCCGTCCCATCGTGGTGCCTTCTTCGTCGCAAGGGCCCGCGCTGGGGGCCGCCATTTTGGGCGTGTTGGCGGCCGGCAAAAAAACCACCGGTTTCAGCTCGCCGCGAGCCGCCATCCGCGCCATGGCGGCGCCCGACGAAAACAATCCGCGCCGACGCGCCAACGTGGTTCGTCCTCGCCGCGCGCACCACCGGCAATACGAACCGCTCTACCGCCAATATCGCAGCCTGGCCGACGAGATCGCCGCCCGTGGCGCCGAGTCTTGATCCGCGCGTCGACCCACGAAGCGCTTCATCTTTTCGCTCAATGCCGCGCGACGCAAGAAGTGCCCGCAACGGGTCGTTGCGTCGGCAAAGCGCAAACAACCCGGCAGCACGCCACGCACAACACAAACTCGACCGACTTGTTTCGTTCCCCGGCGCAACAAGTCGACGCAATATCGACGCCTCAGCGCAGCCGACGGCACGCGGCGGCCGCGATGCTCACAGGGTAATGTGCTTGCCGCGGCGAAAAGGCTGCATCTCGGGCGGCCGCATGTGCTGCGATGGTTTGGGGCGACCGCACCGACCGGGCAATTTTGGATTGCCGGGCGATGCATGCCGGTTGCACGAGTTGGGCGCCGCTGCCCGAGCCGCGGCCCGGTTGTAAGAATTGCCCGTGGGTTGGTGGTTTTCGACCAGAGCGGCCATGTGCGGCCCGGCCGTTTTCAGAGCGAAAAAACCTTTCGCTTCTGCCGAAAGGCTGCCGTCGACGGGCCTTGCGCCGTCACGTGGTGTTTTGCTCAAACGTTTTGGCGCGCGGCTTGCAATACCTGATGGCCATCTTCTACCAAACCCTTTTTCAGCAAAGCCCGATCGAAAGCACCAGCCTTTTGCGGCAACGTGTTCTGTCGGCACCCGACTTTAGAACGTGCCACCATAGCCGCCATGGGGCTGTCGAGCGATTCAACGGGCACTTTCGAACGCTTCAAGGAGGAAACGTTCCATGGTGTCGATGACCTACTTCCTGCAAAACTGCCCGGTTTGCGGACGCCCCTCCCAAGTTCGCGTAACGTATTTGGGCAAGCGCGTCACCTGTGCCCACTGTCGTGGCGAGTTCGTCGCCCGCGACCCCGACGCGGCGCCCGATCACGCCTCGCGCGAAACGGACCTGATGTTGCGTGCCGCCCGCTTGCTGCAACGTGCCTCGCGGCTCCCCGATCAGCAACCGTCGATAAACGCCTCGACATGGATCGGTCTTTGAGCACATGAGCACATAAGCATGTGAGCATGCGACTTGCGTAGCGCCGCAATACCCAACCTTGACGGCGTGCCACCGCACGCACAGCGGCACACGGTAGCGCGGCCGCAACGTAAGGCCACCCTGCAAAAGAGAACCAAAGAGCGGAAACCAAACCGAGAGTAAAAACCGAGAAAACAAGCAGAAAGCCGCCCCACGGTACAGATTCGCCGGTTCCCCGGCTTTTCCCCGATGCGGCTTCAAAAATCGTTCGGCCGTCTCGTCGGGCCACCTCATTGGGCCCCGCTGGGCAACAACCCCGAGGTGAGCCAAAACAAATCATCGCAACAAAGTGTCTCCTTCTCCTGCAAACGGCCGTGCCATCGGATGGCACGGCCGTTTGTCGTTGGTGACGCAATCCCGATTCGCGCCGCCCCCAAGAGCAGCGCCAGCAGCGGCATCGACAACCGTGCGGCCAGGCGTGCCGACGCCTGTCTCGTGCATGAACAGGTTGTGTGCTGTCTTTGCGCTGTCTTTGCGAGCGCGCGGCACTCCAGCACGGCATGCAGCGCCGGTTATAGGGTCGCGCGGCCGGTCAATTGTCAAGAAAGCGGCAGATTCCAGCGAGTTCGAGCTTGTGATGGTCGATCCAAGCGGTACAATAGGAACGTGCGATGGGGCAAGTGTTCGTGTGATACTTGACAGCAACGCTGGATTTCCAGCTTGCCCGTCAAACTGCGGTTCGTGTAGCGGCGACCCTTCGACTCTGAAGGCAATTTGCTTGTCGGCCATTTCGGGCGGAAAGACGCGTTGGCGTGTTTTCAGCACGCGGTGGCCCGTGGGCGGCTTTGCTCTTTTCAGGATCTTAGGCACCTCTTCTCGATAGCGGTCTGATCGGATGCCCCGTCGCGGTGGCGACGGCTGTCTGTCCGCAATTTTCTTGCAGGCGGGCGACCTCGCAGGACTGTTTTGTGTTCCGTTTTTCGAGGAGTGGTGGTTATGCCGGAAGGTACCATCAAAAAGTTGGTCGCGGACAAGGGTTTTGGCTTTATCAAGGGTGACAAGGGAGAATTCTTCTTTCACCACTCGGCCGTCGAAGGGACGACGATCGAAGACCTCCAAGTAGGTCAGCAGGTCGAGTTCACCGAAGGCCGGGGCCCCAAAGGTCTGCGTGCTGAAAACGTCAAAGTTGTCTGATCGCCAACCGATCAGCTTCATGTGACAATCGATCAAGCCCCCGGGCAGCCTCATGGTTTCCCGGGGGCTTTGTTCATAAATGCCGTGCTGCGACAACGATTTCGCCCGCGAATTTGCCCGCGCCGAACCGGCCCGCCCCAATCGCACCGACCGGGCCATCGCTCTTGTTCGGCACGCGCGCTCATCGTGGCTCTCTGCCGATGCGCACCGGCGGGCATGCGATGGGTGGGGCGGTTTGAGATTCTCGCCACGAGCCACGATAATCGCCTCTTCGTTGCCGAACCGGCCGGCTCGCTCTTTTCGTCTTTCGTCGCCCGGCCGCCCGCAACGAAGGTAGAAAACCAACCGGCGGCCATTCCCGCGCCGGCCGAACCGGGCTGTTTTTCTTTTTGCCAATTCCGCCGCAAACCGTTTGTCGATAGATTCGGCTCTGCTGCCATAGCGCAATAGCGCAGATAGGTTGCCATCGTGCGGGCAGTTCCAGCCGGCACGCAACCAACACCAACCTTCCCCGCTGCGCGCGACAATTGGCGAACAGACACAAATTCGCGGACCACCAGACACGATCTTGATCTTGCGGGCAGGCACATCGCTTTGCGGGCCAGCCACACGACACCTCGCAGGAGGCACACAAGCAGCATGAAACCCATACTCGTTTTCCGAAACGTCGCCCACGAGTCGCTCGGCATTTTGGAAGATGTGTTTCGCGACGCCGATTTGCCGTTCGAGTATGCCGACCTGTTCGACCGGCTGCCGCAACCCTTCGATCCCCATGCACTGGCCGGACTGGTGGTGCTCGGCGGGCCGATGAACGTTGACCAGACCGACCGCTATCCGTACCTGGCCGACGAGGTCGGATTCATCCGTCAGGCACTCGATGCCGAATTGCCCCTGCTGGGCATTTGCCTCGGTTCGCAGTTGCTCGCCAAAACCTTGGGCGCCCGCGTTTACCCGGGCAGCCGGAAAGAAATCGGTTGGTACACCGTTCAACCCACCCCCGAGGCCGCCAGCGATCCGCTCTTCCGGCACTTCGGACCCGACGAAATCGTGTTCCAATGGCATGGCGACACCTTCGACCTGCCTGCGGGGGCCGTTTGTCTGGCATCGAGCAATCTGTTTCCTCATCAGGCGTTTCGCGTCGGCCAGCGAGCCTATGGCCTGCAATTTCACGTCGAGGTAACGCCCCAAATGATCGAAGACTGGCTTTCCGAGCCCGGGGGCTGCCAGGAGATCAGCCAGTTGGACTATATTGACCCCGACGAAATCCGGCGCCAGGTCGGGCAGCGGTTGCCAACCATGCACCAATTGGCCCGACCCATGTTCGATACGTTCGCCGGCTGGTGCCGGCAGCGGGCTGTCGCATCGTAGTCGCTTGCGCGAGGCGCACGCGCCAAAACGTCGGAACCAGTCCATCGCTGGGCAATTTCCGGCACGCCCTGCGTCGTGGCAGGCATCCGCGGCGTCAGAAACGAAACGGCAGCGCAGGCGCTGAACCAGCAAGCACGCGGTGGTTGCCACCAAGTAAGCCCACCGTGCGATACGGCCCGTGCCATCGAAGGGCCGGCGCCGCCCTCTGCCGGAAAAAAACAAAACGGTAAGCAACAATCGAGCCGGACGAATCGGCCGAGAAGGTCTTGGCCGGCGGCGAACGATCGCCAACGATTCTCTCCCACTGTCAGCGGTTTCGATTGCTGCGTATCTTTTTCGCAGATTGTCCGCCTTGCCACCGAAAGGCACGGCAAACTTCACACGGCGAAACGATTACGAAAAAACCTTCCCTCGGACGAACAGAACCATGCGCTGCGTTATCACTGCCGTTGGACCCGATCATCGTGGGCTGGCCGACCCCATCGTTCACTATGTGACGGGGCAGGGGGCCAACATCGCGGAAATCCAAATGTACGACCACGACGAAGAGCGGCTCTTCGCCATGCTCGTCCGCGTCGAGTTCGAAAGCGACGATCTCGAACCGCTCCGCAAGGCGCTGGCCGAAATCGGCCGGCTCAAGGGACTCTCGGTTCGCGTCTGGTCGCCCGACCATCGCAAGAAACGCCCCCGCCTGGCCATCTGGACCACCTATCGCATGGAACCCCCCCTAGCGCTGTTGCGGGCCATACGCGACGGTCAGGTGCGGGCCGAAGCCGCGCTGATGTTGGGCAACCGTCCCAACGGCCGCTCGCTGGCCGAGCAGTTCGGCGTCGACTGGTACATGCCGGCCGACGATCGTGGCAACCCCGACGATGCGCGCATGATCGAGCTTTGCGATGAGTACGACATCGACTACATCGTGCTGGCCCGCTACATGCGCGTGTTGCCACCCGGCAGTTGTTGGAAATACGCAGGCGGTCGAATCATCAACTTGCACCACGGTTTGCTGCCCAGCTTTCCCGGCCTGCGACCCTATCACGATGCCTACGCGGGCCGCATGCTCACCTACGGGGCAACGTGCCACTACGTCGTGCCCGAGCTCGATGCCGGCAACCAGATCATCAACCAATCCACGTTCACCGTAGCCCCGGGCACCAAACTGCCCGAGATCATCCGCCGCGGCCAGCAAGACAACGAGCCGGCCTGCCTGGTGGAAGGGGTTCGCCGCGTGGTCGACGGCGAGGTCGAGCTGCACTTTCACCGCGTGATCGCCCGCCGCTGAACGGTTCGCTCCCGCCGCCGCTCGGCCTCTCTAGCATCCTCTTGCAAAGGCGATTTGCAGGGGGATCGCAGAGAGCAAAGAATCGAACAAGTAGTGACGCGATCGGGCCGTTTCCGAGGCCCCGCAGGCCGTTCCGATAAGGGTCCGACAAAAGATTGCCGAACATGCCCTCTTTCTTCACTGCCGAACATGCCTGCGCCGTCGGCCGCCTGCTCGAGCAATGGGTCCATCGCGACGAAGTGCCGGCCGTGGTCGTGGCGGCGGGCGACGCCGAGCGGTTCGACACGTGGGCCTATGGCAAATTGCGACCCACCGACGACGCGCCGCCAGTGACCGATGCGACCATCTTTCTGATCGCCTCGATCACCAAGCCGATCGTGGCCCTCGGCGTCATGTCGCTTGTCGAGCAGGGCGTTGTGAAATTGTCCGATGCGGTGGTCGACTACGTGCCCGAATTCGCCAGCCACGGCAAACGCAACATCCGCATCGTGCACCTGCTCACGCACACCTCGGGACTGCCCGACATGCTGCCCGACAATGCCTCTTTACGGCGCGAGCAGGCGCCGATCGAGGCGTTTCTCGAGCGCACCTGCGCGGTCCGGCCCGCCTTCCTGCCGGGTCGCGATGTCCGCTACCAGAGCATGGGCTTCCTCATGTTGGGCCAGATCGTGCGCCGCGCAACGGGCCACTCGCTGGCGCACCTGCTCGATCAGCGCATTTTCAAGCCGCTTGCCATGCACGACACGGCGCTCGGCATGCCCGACGACTGGCTTGCACCGCCACAGTTGCCAGAGAGCGCGCCTTCGCCGGCCCAACCGCCATCGGCACGCCCCGCGGGCAACGGGGACGCGCGGGTCGAGCGGATCGCCGAAATTCGCACCCTACGCCGCGAACCACTTTCGGCCACGTGGAACACCACCTATTGGCGCCGCTTCGGGGCGCCTTGGGGCGGCCTGCTCTCTACGGCACCCGATCTGGCCCGCCTGGCACAACATCTATTGCGCGTTCATCGTGGCCACTCGGGCGTGGTTTCGCCGCCAACGCTCGAGGCCATGACCCGCAATGCCCTGCACGTCATGCCCGAAGTGCCCGAGCCCCACCGTCGCTGCTTTCCCTGGGGTTACGGCTGGCAGTTGAACTGGTCCGCGCACGTCACGTCGTTCGGCGATCTGCTTTCGCCGGCCGCTTACGGGCATTGGGGCGCAACAGGCACGTTGATGTGGATCGATCCGCCTCGCGACCGTTTCGCCGTGGCCCTCACCACCCAACCGCTCGAGAACGGTCCGCGTCGGCTCACCAACCTCTCGAACCTGATCTGTGCCGGCTGAGTCGCGCTAAGAGCGAACGAACAGAACCTCGGGTTCTTGCAGAAAAACCGCTCATCTCGGCTGTTCAGACGCGTTTTGTCCGCTGGTTCCAAGCATTTCGTCCGCAACGTTGCCGGCAAATTGCTTCAGGCGCTGCCAGCAACATTGCCAATAAACCCACCGGCCCGCGAGTTCCACAAAGCGCCGCACAAAGCGGTTGTTGAACGATCCGCAGGGGCAGCGGCGCGTCCGCGACCCTCCATGTGG
>WGDQ01000828.1 GCA_015493185.1 Planctomycetaceae bacterium | reverse complement strand
GCTCAACGTTCGGTTGGCCTGCAAATCCACGGCGTCGGTCCCCCGCGCATCGCCGGCAGGATCGAGCTGCACCGATCCATTGCCGGCGCGCAACTGCCACAGCCGCCGCGTGATCGCTTCGAGAATCGCCATCGTCTATCGCACTTCCTTCTGGTCCCGGTTTGCCATGGCAACCGGCGCCTGACCGATCCGCGCCCGTCACGGCATCGCGCCCGGCACCGGTTCCCCTTCCGTCACTGCCCGCCAACGGTTCAATTCTTATTGCGAACCACATATCGCGGATCGAGCACGGCCGCCGCGCCGCGTTCGCTTGCTTTGAAGCGCAACACCACGTCGCGGGTAAACTCGGCCTCGCTGCCGGCCGGTGCCTGCGACACGGTGACCGGCCAGTTCTCCATGTAGGCGAATGCCCGTTCGAAACGCCCCAAGAACCAATACTGCCGGGCATCGGACGAGGCAACACCCAGCTCGCTCTGAATGCGGAGATAGGCCAGTTGGCTGCGCTCGACGCGATACTGACCGCTGAGCGGATTGTCCGAGGCGGTTGCCACACCGGCAGACGAGGTGCTTGTGATCTCGGTCGCGCTGATGATCCGCTGCGCGGTGCGGAAGTTGGCCGGCATTGCCAGAATCGTGTCGGCCGTGATCAAAATCGGTTCGCCGGTAGCCGGGTCTTTCATCTCGGCCAACAATTGCTCAGCCTGATCGACACTGGTCCAATCAATCAGCGGGTTCGATTGGTCGTTGGTCCAACCGCCACCTGAGGCCAAATAGGTGTTCGACGTCACGTTGTTGCGCTTGTAGTTGTTCGTGGCGCCGATCACCACGTCCACGATCCGCTTCTCTTTGTTGAGGCCCAGAAACTCGCCCACTTCGGCGGCGCGGCGCATCACCAGGTGCGTTCGATCGAAGAAAATCGCTTCCCGCGTCACCGAAACGATCAGACCCCGCTTCGTGGTTTCGGGCGTTTCGACAAACTCCTCGCCAAAACCGAAATGGGGATAGGGCATGCCCTCGCCGATCGTCTCGGCCTTTTCACCAATGCGTGTCACGCCCGGAATCTTCTCGCCGCTCAGCCGCGTGGGCGTGGCCGGAATCAGCCGCGAGAGCACAAACGCCGGGTGCTGATACCCCTCCAACACACGGGCATAGATCAACTGGCCGGTGATGTTCGAAAACGCCGTGGTATCAACGCCTTCACCCGCTTCGAGCAGCGTGGTGGCCCCGGCGGCCGAACCGCATGCTTCGCGCACCCAGTGGTTGCCAATCACCTCGCCGCCCGTATTGCGAACGAAATGTTCGGCCAGATCGCGAATCGAAAAATCTTCGGGCCGCAGTTGCTTGGTTTCCAACGCTTCGCGCAAATGGCGATACGTCGATTTCGCCCCATCCAGATCGAAGCGCCGCTTCAGCTCTTTTGCTTTGACCAGTGGCACTGAGGTTTCTCCTTCCAAGAAAATGAAGAGACCGATTTCGTCTCGTTCGTGTCGATGGTTTTCACTCGTGTTCCGGATCGTGCTTCCAGCACAACCGCCCGTGCTCGCCAACACGGTGTTGCCACGCGCAGGCGTTATCTGCCGCATTCGCGGCTGGTGGTCACGGACCGCACTTTTCGCTCGCAAACCCACCAGCGGCCCGGCGCGGCACGTCGGACACATCGGGCATGTCGATCGCGGCATCCCTCGCCGCAACGCGGATCAGTTGTTCGCCCCCACCAATCCACGCCAGCTTGTGCCGTCGCAAAACAGCCAGGCGCTTTCGTTTTGCGTGGGCGTGCAAACCGTCGCCCCTGCGTCGTCTTTGATCGTGAGCACCTCCGCGGCATCGGCGGCGTTGTGCACCAAGAAGTCGACGCCCGCACTCACCGCTTCGGGCGGCAAAACCACGTCGCGCGCCGCCCCGCCCGGATCCAACACCTGAATTCGCGCATCCGCCGGGCTCAGGGTCTTGTTGGCCGCCAGCGTTTCCACGTTCGACGTATTGCGCCGCTCCAGATCGAGCCCCGTGGTCACGTGGGCTCTGCGAGGCCGGATGCGCACCCACACCGATGTGCTGGCCACCGGCTCGCGACGCACCACATGCCCAATGGCCAGCTCGGCCCGCGACACGGCCTGAACCTGCTGGTTCTCGAGCGCCGTGCCACTGGCCGCTTCATCCACGGCAACCAGGTCGCCCACCTCCCACGTTTGCGCGGCACAGTTGAATTCGAAAACCCCATCGGTGTCCACGCGCACATCGGCCACGTCGCCGTCGGACGAACGCTGTGCGGCCACGCCCAGAAAACGGCTGACAAACGAAGCCTGATTGGCCGCCTCGCTCTGCTCGTCGGGTAGGGCACTGGCCGGTTTGATGTCGTCGGTGTCGAGATAAACCAGGTCGCCAATCTCAATCACCGTGGCCGCGTCGACGGCAGCCAGCAATGGGTTGGTTTCTCCGAATCGCCAGCGGTTCGTATCCGCCATGTTCTGCATCTCCCCTCAAAAACAAGACCTGTCATGCCGTGTGTTCCATGCTCAACAACGCATTTCCACGCGCCGGGTCGTCCACAACCGCAACGCATCAGCGTGCCGCAGTTTGCCACTCACGCTTCCCTATGAACTTCGCCAGCTTGTCGTCCGCGTCCTCCGACCGCGATGTGCGCCGCGGCCTCGTTCGCAGCTTCATCCGCACGCTCGCCCGTTACTTCTGATTCGCCGACTCGTCCGCTGCACACCGTGCATTGCCGGCGTTTTGCAAACGATTTGCCGAACGAGAAAGGCGACCCACATCGCTGCCGCCCCGAACCGTGCCCCGCAATGCGATCCACACGCACTGTGATTCGTCCGTTACCACGCCGGCTGCGGCGCCGTAGAAGGCGCCTCATCCGCGGATGGCGGCGACAAACTGCCCGACATCGCGGGGTTGCGAGCGATCTTCGATCAACAACTGATCACGGCATCGGGGTCGCAAGCCCAACGCCGCCCGCGCCAGCCGGGCCCGCTCCCCAATGGCCTCGCGCACCAACGTTTCGTCAGGCAGCGAGAGCAAATGCTCGACAAAGCAATCGCTGACCAGCTCACGCTGACTGCCCTTTGCCAACTCGGGATCGGGCAGGCCATGCTCCACGAGCAATTGCCGCACGCGAAAGCGGCGGTGCAACAAGGCCCGTTCGGCCCGCAACCGGTCCACCTCCAACGCCAGACGCCGGCGCTCTTCGCTCGTGGCCTCCGCAGCAGCATGCCCACTGCTGGCCGGCAGCTCAGCAGAAGCTCCCGCTACTGCGTCCCGTCGCGCTTCCGCGACCATCGAACCGCCCTGCCCCGCGGCGGTTGCCCCATTCTGCGGTCCGGCCGATGCCGATACCTGACCGAAAACACCGCCTCGCAGTCGGTCCGTCTCAAGCGGTCGCGTTTGTTCGATCAAAATCGCCTCGATCAAATCAGGCCGCACGCGCCGCAATTGCTCAACGGTGAGCGTTTCCAGTGCGTCACCGCCGGCATCTCGCTTCGCCGAGGCAGTCGCCGCCTCCAAGCCCGCGTCCATCACGTCGGCGTTTGTCGCCCGCGTGCCACCCGGCAAGCCGTCTCCGGCGTGCGGCACACCCTGCCCGGTGGACAAATACCCCGTCGTCATGCACTCGCGTGCTTCGAACAGTCCGCTGGTCGTGGCCGGGTCGGCCACCAGATCCACGCTTTCCACCTTGCTGATCGACTCCACGACCAGCGCATCGCCGTCGCGGCGGGTCAACGCCACCACATGATGCGATAGGCCGACATTCTCCGGCGCGTGCTGAGCATCCCACACGAGCTGTTCGGCTACCGGGTGGTTGGGGTTGTAGTGCAAATCGCCATACAACCCCTCACCCACCCGGAAGCGCACGCCACGCATCACCCCCAACCGTTCCTGATAGTCGCGCGGGGCCGTCGGATCGAACCGCGGATGGTTCACGTTGACCTTTGCCCCTTCGTAAAGCGGTGCTGCCCGCCGGAGTGCGTCTTCGGTGTAAACGCGGCCGTTGCGCGACCGCAGCCCCAGCACCTTCACTCCCCGGATCACCGCCCGCTGGCGGTCTACTCGCATCTCGGCCTGTGCCGAGTGGCAATACTCTCGTAGCCGTTCGCCCATCGATTCCGATCTCCTCATCGAGACGAAAAAAGCCCGCCGACGAACCCTCGATCAATTCGAAGGCTCACCGGCGGGCTCGAAGCGATACCCATCCCTCACGGGTCAGGCTCGTTCAGATACCGCATGTGCCGTGTTGCCGCTTCGCAGCGGCCCGTGTTTCCCCGCGCCTTTTCGCTGGCGCCTCAAACGTTCACGTCGTTACTTTTCCAGTTGTTCCAAATGGCGGCGCAAGTTTTGAATCGTGCCGTCTTGAACGCTCAATTCCACGCTGATCGTGCCGTGAAAACTGCGTCGCAGTGCGATGTCGAACAGTTGGTTCCACGCTCGCTGCGCTTGTGCCAGTTTGGCCCGATTGGTTGCGGTAGCCAATAACGACTCGTGTTCTTGTTGGCTGGTTGTTGCTCGCTGCATCATGCGTTCGAACTTAGCGACCGTGCCGGCTTCTGGCAAGCAAACTTTTGTACCACTTGCACCCCGTTCAGTCGCTCACCATGCTGCCGGCGGCCGCGCGCCGATGCGCAGCCCAATTCGCCTGTTCTTGCTCGTAGTCGAGCCCGCGCATGCGGCTCCACGTTTGCGGAGAGAGAATGCCCTTTTCCAATTCGATTCGGAATGTTTCCACCTCTTCGCGCTCATTGCGCGGCGTCAACCGTGGCGGGCTGGCTTGAATCTCGATCAACGACCGAGTGTCGCCTGGCAGTCGGCCGGCATCGATTGCCGCCTGCACGGCCCTCCACAGCACTTCCAAGTCTTCAACAATCTGCTCTGCCTGAAGCCGGGCAAACATCTTCATCGCCGGCCCTTCGGCAACCAAGGTCGAAGCGTACGCGGCGTTCGATGCATCGCTGCTCAACATGAATTCCGGCATCACCAGCCGCGCGGCAATCGCCCGTAACTCAGCCTGCACAATTCGCACGTAGTTGGCCGCATTGAGCCCAGCCACCGGAAAATCGTAATCCACGTTGCCATGCGCATCGAGAATCGTACCTGGCCGGTACCGTTTGAACGTGCGCGTTGGCGCCGCGGGCGAAGCGCTTTTTTGCTCATCGGCCTGATCCCGCACAAACTGCTGCACGGTCGTCTTCGTGCCGGCCCGATGCTTGCGAATCAAAGCGATGGCCGACTGGATTTCGGCCACGATGCTCATGTTCCGCAGCAGCTTCTCCACTCGCCGCAAATTATCGCGCACCGGATAAAACAGCGGCAGCCCACGCTTCACGTTCCGATCCACGTTGGCCTTGCGATGCTGAATCTCCCCGCCGGCGACCAATTCACCATCAACCCAGTAGCCAAGCACGTTTTCCACGTCGCGCGGGTCGGTTTCGATACCAAACGATGCAGCCGGCTCGTGCGCCCGATGTGCCGGCGTTGCAACCTGCCCGGGTTCGATCATTCGCACGCGCAACCGTCCGTCGGGCAGCGGGAAATAACGCAGAAATGCCTCACCATCGCGATCCTTGCGAAGCAACAACTCCTGCTGCCGCAGCGACCAACGGTTCTCGTTCAAAAACTCCTCGAGCACGGCCTGCACCTGGGCGGCCAACTGCTGCGGCACGCGGCGATGCTTGCGGGGCACTGCCGCGTAAACGTGCCCCGTGCCAACAACGAAACTGATCCGATTCTCATGGCCGTTGATGGCAAACTCGTTGGTTTGCGCCAGCGCACGGCACTGGGCCCGAATCGCGGCGTGCTCCGCCTCGTTGGTAAAGGCCGCCGCGGTGGCCATACCTCCCGCGTGCGGACTGGCCAACGGCAGCCAATGCTCGCCATCGTCGTAAAACGGCGTGTATGGATCCACCACGCGGTCCCACAGCTCATCGTAGGTTTCGTGCAACCGCGCCATCAGGCGTTCCACGTCGTTTCCGTTATCGCCACAGTGGGCGGCCTGCCCCGCATCGGCAGGCGTCGTGTTCGCGTTCATCGTCTCTATGCTCCTGTTTTCATCAGAGGACCGACCGCCGGCAGCCATTTCTTAACGCCGCTGCGCGCACCCACTGCCGGGCGCACCTCTTGCCTTGCACACACCTCTCGCCTTTTCGCCCCTCGCGCACACACCACCGATGCCAGGCGGCCATACGCTGGTTCGCAGCCCGCTCAGCCTGCCGTCGGCGCGTCTTGCGCACGGCTCACGACCGCGGCAGCTCGCGCCGGGCACAACCGTCGCGACCGTACAATGCCCCCGTCGCGTCGCTCGTCCCTTTGCCCGTCGCTTCACTCGTCGCGTTGCTGGCCGGTCCGCTGCCTACTCTGTCTGGCATCGGGTCCGTCATTTCGACCACAATGCGTACGTGCTCCACTTCGACTGGTGCTCCCTGCGACGGCGCCTGTTCTGCGCGTGATGGCGCCGCGAACCGCTCGCGCAACACGTCGTCGAGAAACTCCTCGCCAATGAAAATCAATCCGTCGTTCTCTTCGGCCAATACGACCAATCGGCCTTCGACAACAACACCCCGGCTTGTCGTCACCACACGGCGGCCCATCATCCCACCTCCAGTCGTTGTCCCAAATCGTCCGGGGGCCGTTGCCCCTCGCAGTATTCACTGGCCAAACGCAGCGCCATCTCGGCTGCGTCCGGACCATCGTCGTGGTCGGCCAGCGGAAACTCTCGCAACTGCTCGACCAATAGCCGCGTCGAAACACAGTCGGCCTTGAATCGCAAACGCCCACTGGCCAGATACGGCCCCAAACGACGAATGCGCACGCGTTTGTTCACCCGATTGTCCACCAGCCAGGGTCGCACACCCATCACGCCCTGCCGTCGAAACTCGTCCTCGAACGCATCGGCCAGCAGTTGTTGGAACTGGTTGGCCTCGACGCCGAACGCGTCGGGCCGAAAGCGTCGATAAAGCGCCACGCCGTCGGCCACAATCTGCGAAACCGGCCGGCGGGCCATATCCGCTTCGATATACACCCGGCCATCGTCTGCCATGCCCAACATGACAAAAGCCGAATAGTCGCCCCGCCGCGCGTCAGCCCCCTTGCTCGGGTCGAGCGCCATCGTCTTCAACCGCAAATGTCTCGGCCATTGCTCGAACCAAATCGCCTCGTCGAAATAGCGCTCGGGCCACTCGCAAAGCTCCGGGCTCAATGGCTCGTTCTGTTTCTCTCGGGCAAAGGCCGCAGGGCCGCTTTCGGCCCGCAAGCGCATCAGTGCGTACAAATCCTCTACCTCAGGCCACAGCACTCCGGCGCCGTCGATCATCAATGCTCGATGGCGTTCGAAAAACCGATTCGCCCTGCGCAGCGCGTGCGAGTCGTCTGCATCGCTGTAAATCAACTCCCACTCGCGCCACAAATCCATGCGTCGAGGCCACCGCTCGATCGATCGGAAAACCCGTGATCGCCAGCCCGGTGTGCGACACAATCGCATCGCCAGCGCGTCGCGGTGCAGTGCCGTAGCCAAATGAATCACCGAGGTTCGCTCATCGCCGGCACGCATCAGCGTGCCATGAAACCACTGCACACACTGCTCTCGCCCGGCGGCCGACAACACATGCCGGTCGTTTTGCAAATCGTCGCAAACCAACAGTGTCGGGCGGTGGTGCCGATATCGTCGACCACGAATTCGCTGGCCGGTGCCAAAGGCCTCGACCGCCACTCCGTTGCGAAGCCGTATGGCTCCGCGTCGCCAAACGGGCCCCTCGCCAACCGCTTCCGGATAGTCTCGACGCAAACGCGCGTTTTCAACCAATTCGAGCTTGATGTTTTCCAAATGCGCTTCAGCCTGCGCCCGGCTGTCGGAAACAATCCATACATAGGGCTGGCGTCCTTCCACCACCGAACGCAACACAAAGGCCAGCGTAGCCACCGTCGACTTGGCCGAACCGCGTGGCCCCAACACGTTCAGCTTCACGCCACGTCGCGGTCGTTCGTCGATCTCAGCCAGCCGCCGCGCAAGCCAGCGGTGCATTGTCGATGCCGGTCGCGAAAAATGGTCGGCCAGGTATCGTCTTCCCCACGCCAGCAAGTCGGGGCGCCTGTTCGCATCGAGCTTTTCGTGCTGCTGGCGCCGCATCGTCAGGCGCAACTGATCAAGCAGCATTTTTCCCACGGCGGCCGCCATGGTTGTTTCGCTACCGGCAAAATAAAACCAATTCTCCCAGTCGCCGCCTCCACGGCGCCGCCGTTTTCCCCTTTCCGTCGACCAATCGGCCGTCGACCGTTTCGCACTTCGGCGGTTCACCGCACGCCTGCCCATAAAAAACGAACTGTCAACTGCCCCATCACCGCTTGCGCCCGGCCTGCGCACGATCGGCCTGCATCTGCCGCAACGTGCGATGAATTTCCCGCAAGCGCGTCAAAATCGCCCGACGCTGCGCAGCATCGGGCACCTCTTCGGCAACCATCCGGGCAAACTGACCAACGATTTCGGCCATCTGCTCGGCCGTCAGCGTTTCTGGGCTTCGCGGCATGAATCGATCCGGTAGCATTCGTTCCAGTAGCCAGGCACCGGCCCGCCAGTTTTTCTCTGAGGCGCCATGAATCGC
>WGDQ01000827.1 GCA_015493185.1 Planctomycetaceae bacterium | reverse complement strand
CTGACGATCGGCAACGGTTTTCCGGTGCCGGGCACCGAGGCCAATCCGTTGTTGAGTGACGCCAATCAGGTGAAGGTACGGCTGTTCGACCTGTTTGAAGGCGAAGAGCTGATCTTCTTCCAAAATCTTTCCTTCAACGACGCCGTGCCGGGCCAGACCGTCACGCTGAGCCTTGGCGACGGAGCGGGGGCCGGGGCGCTGATGAACGACGGCGTGCATCCGCTGAAGCTCGTCACCGAAGATACGGCCGGCAACCTGAGCGAGGAATTTTTGCTGGAAGTCACGCTCGATACGGTGGCCCCTCCAGCCCCGGCACCCGATCTGTTGGCCTCGAGCGATTCGGGCATGTTCGATAACGACAACGTGACGAACATCGATCAGCCGGCATTCGCTCCGGCGACGTTTCCGCCGTTGTCCGACGTCGAACCCGGAACGCGGGTGACGTTGTTGGCCGACTTTTTGCAAGTAGGCCAAGGCGTGGTCGACGCGTTCGGCAATTGGGAAATCACTTCCGAACCGCTCGACGATGGCATTTACCAGATTGATTTGTTCTACGAAGACACGGCCGGCAACATCGCGTTCAACGTTGGCAATTTGATGGTCGAGATCGATACCGAAAAGCCGAATACGCCGTTCTTGGATCTGATCGAGGCCGACGACTCGGGCCGCAGCAACGAAGACAACATCACGAATGTGACGATGCCGCGGGTGCAGGTGTTTGCCGAAGATCCCGTCGGACCGGACGGCCGTCTGTTTCCCAATTCGGTGATCAAATACCGCGTGTTCGACCGTGTCAACAACACGACCCCTCCGCCGCCGCCCGATGCGGATGTGCTGGTGGCCGAGCTGGCCATGCTTTCGGAGAACGGCCTGTATGAAGAAACGATCGACCTGGTTCGTACACTCACCGTCGATCAGTACAACGGACTGCACAATCTAAAGCTCGAGGTGGAAGATCGGGCGGGCAACCTGAGCGACGACTTCCTGCTGGACATTTTGCTCGATACGATCGCGCCCGATAAGCCGACGATACAGCTTGACCCGATGAGCGACACCGGCGTGGTGGATACGGCCAATCCGGGCCTGTTTGAAGACAACATCACGAGCGACACGACGCCGACGATCATTGGCATGGCCGAAGCGGATTCGATCGTGCGAGTGTATGCCGATGTGACGGGTGATTTCGCCATTTTGCCGGGCATGGATGTCTTTCTGGGCGAGACGGTGGCCGTTCCGATCGATGGCAACCAGGCATTTCCCAATGGGGAATATGCGCTGACGAGCCTGTTGTTCGATTTGAACTCTCCGGCCGCCGGTTTTCCGCTCGACGGATTCCGGCAATTGGGCGCCACGGCGGAGGATGTGGCCGGCAACGAGACCGACGCCACGATGCCGATGCCCGGTGGTCCGAATTTTGTCGATGTATTTGTCGACACCCGCGGGCCTCAGGTTGCCGGTGTCGAGGTGCCCGGTTTTCCGGCCTTCGATCTGTTCGCTTTGAAACCCGATAACGCCGCGCAAGGGCCCACGCCCCTGATGAACGGCTTGAAGATCAATTTCATCGACCAGCCGGTGCGCGGCAATCCGCCGTTTGTTTACGCGGCGGTGAATGAAACGCTGGCAACGACAACTGGCAACTACCAGTTGATCGGAGACAACACAGGACCGGTCGCGATCGATTCGATCAGCTTCATGGACACCAGTGCCACGGGCACGCTCGGCATGACGATGGTTACGCTGAACTTCGCCGCGCCGCTGCCCGACGACCGTTATACGCTGATTATCAGTTCCAACATCGCCGACGATGTTGGCAACGCACTTGATGGGGCCTCGCAGGCGGCTTCGCCCTTTGGCGCCGGCGCGATGGTGTTTCCCTCGGGCGACGGCAACGGCAGCAGCGACTTCGTGGCGCGCTTCACGGTTGATACGCGGCCCGAGATCGGAAGCTACGCCTTCGAAAGCGTGGCTGTAGACATCAACGGCAATTTCGTTTTCGACCCGCAAGGCCAGGGCGATCAGACCAACCGCGACCTGACGTTTCAATTCGGGTTTTCGACCGACGCGCGGTTTGCCGGCAATTTCCGCAACGGCAACACTGCCGATGGTTTCGACAAACTTGCCGCTTACGGGTTCGACGGCGCCACATGGCGGTTCTTGATCGATGTGGACAACGATGGCGTGCCGGACTTGAACAACCCGTCGCTGGCCATTCAGGGCTTCCCGGTGGCGGGCGACTTCAATATCGGCTCGGCCGGCGACGAGGTGGGGCTGTTCACAGGAACCACCTGGTATCTCGACACGAATGCCAACCTGACAATCGACGGAGCCGACACGGTGCTGCCGAGCAACATGCAGGGCTTCCCCATCGTGGGCGATTTCGATGGCGATGGCACCGAAGACTTGGGCACCTGGACCGGCGACGTCTTCCAGTTCGATCTGGCCAACGACGGGATCGACGGGCAGGTGGATCAGACGATCAACTTCGGGTTCCCGGGCGTGCTCGAACGACCCGTCGCGCACGACTTCGATGCCGATGGGATCGACGACATTGGCCTGTACGTACCGCAAGCGCCGGGTGTTCCGTCGGCCTCGGAAAGCGACTGGTTCCTGCTGTTGTCTGACGATCTGAACGGCACCGACCGCATCACGGGCCAGGTCAACACGCTCGATCATCCGTTTTCGCCCGCTCCGTTGGGCACCGATCTGTTTGCCAGCTTTGGCGATTCGTTCGCGATTCCGATTGTGGGCAACTTCGACCCACCACCTTCGTCGAGCGTGCCCGACCCGCTGAGCAACGTTGACCAGAACCTCGGCTCGGTAATCAACACGACACTGAGCGGCCAGAACATTGCCGATACGTGGTTCGCATTCGTTGCCCAGCGAGACGGATCGCTTCAGATCAATGCCAGCTACGATCGTGCGGCGGGCGACCTGCAACTGATGCTTTATGATCTGAGCGGCGACCTGATGGAGGTAGGCACCTCGTCCACAACCGGTCAGACGCTTAACACCACGGCGGTTGCTGGCAGCACCTATCTATTGCTGGCGCAGGGCACCAATGCCGACACGACGTTGCAGGTGCTGAACAACGAAGCGCCTACGGTGGCTATCAGTGGTCCGACCTCGGCGGTGCGCGGCCAACCTCGAACCTACACGATTTCGGCCAGCGACAGCTTTGCTGCCGATCAGGCGGCGGGCTTCACGTTCCAAATCGACTGGAACGGCGACGGCACCGTGGACGAAACCTACGCGGGACAAACCGAGCTGACGCTCGAACACGCGTTTTCGTCGCTAGGCACCTCGAACATCACCGTGTCGGTGGCCGATCAGGTGGGCACGAGCGCAACGGTGACATTGCCGGTCGAGGTATCGGCCTTGGCCTTGCAGCCTGCCGAAGGCGACGCCTCGATTATGAATCTTGCTTACGGCGGCACCGACAAATTGGACGCGGTGTTCTTCTTCTCGTCAGCCGACGGTCGCGTCGAGGTGTTTCGCGCTTTTGAAGACTCCTTCCTGATGGACAGCATCGAGGTGTTCGAAGGCGTGACAGGCCGCATCATCGCCTATGGAGGCGATGGTATCGATGTGTTGGCGGCCTACGGCCCCATTCCCACCGAACTGTACGGGCAATCGGATGAAGACATTCTGAGCGGCGGCAGCGGCGCCGACGTGCTCGATGGCGGCTCAGGCGACGATTTCATCTTCGGCGCGTTTGGCATGGGCGACGCCGACGACCTGCTGATCGGCGGGAGCGGTCGCGATATGCTCTACGGCAACGACGGCGCCGATACGCTCCTAGGTGGCGATGGCAGCGACGTGCTGATTGGTGGCCGCGGAGCCGATTTGCTAGACGGCGGCAACGATCAAGACCTGCTGCACGCAGGCGATGTGGCCTTTGCCGATGTGTGGAGCGCTCTGACCGACATTCGGAACGAATGGAAGTCGGGACGCGACTACGCCACCCGCGTTGCCAACATCAGCGGAACCGGTTCGGGGCCGAAGGCCAACGGAACCAGCTATCTGCTGCCGGGCACCACCGCACTGGACGATACCGCGGTCGACACGCTGGTCGGCGGTAGCGACCTCGATTGGTTCCTCTATGGTTTCCTCTCGGACCAGGCGAGCGATGAGGAACCGGGCGAGCAGAGCGACAACTTGCTGCCGTAGCCCGCGGTGCAACCGATTGCCCGACATCTGGTGAATGGACACGCTCGCGGTTTTCCGCATGATCGTGTCGAACGGGTTCGCGGTGCGCAGAACAAACCGGTTCGCGCGCAGCGTGCGCTGCCTGGGTGCCGCCATGGCTGAAGTCGTCGTCCGACCGAGGCGCATCTGCTTAGCGGGCCGCGCGGCACATGCACGCGGTTGCGTCTCTCTTCCTCTTGCCGCCGTGTGGCACGGCACACCAAACGCGTGGCGGCCTGTGATACAATGCGACGGTGACTGAGGTGAGCAGAAGTGGTCGGCTCGCGTCGACCGTGCTTCGGTCGTCGACGCGCTCTTTATGCCGCGGCGCAGGAACGCACGGCATACATGCTCGGCCGTTGCACGGTGCGGGAGCGACTTCCTTTGCCTTGCTTCCATCTTGCCTCGATACTTGATCTCGTCTTGCTCCGATACTCGATCTAGCGGAACCACACGTCATGCGTGAGCAGAATCGCCGTAGCTTTCTCAAAACATCGCTGGAAACAACGGCAGCCGGGGTTCTTCTTGGACACTCGCTTCATGCGATCGCTGGAGAGCCGGCTTCGGTGTCGGCCACGGACCTGCACCTGGGAACGTTTCGCTTCGACGTGAGCCCGCCGATGGGGCATCCGCTCTGCGGTGGATGGATCAAACCGGTGGCGGGCTACGACGATCGGCTCGAAGCGCTCGGGCTGGTACTGCTTGGCGCCGGCAAGCCGATCGTGCTGTGCGCAGTGGACTGGACGGGCATTTTGAACGAGGCCCATCTGCAATGGCGCGAGGCACTGGCCGAAGCGGTTGGGACCACGCCCGACCGCGTGGCCGTGCAGTGCGTGCACCAGCACAACGCGCCGTTTGCCTGCCTTGGAGCTGAAGCCATTGTGGAGGCACAGGGCGACCTGCCGCATATTGTGGAGCGAGACTTCTTCCGCCGCTGCTTGGATCAGGCCCGCTCGAG
>WGDQ01000826.1 GCA_015493185.1 Planctomycetaceae bacterium | reverse complement strand
CCTCCACAAACTTTCGCTCTGGCAAGCTCCTGATTGCCCTGCCCGACGACGGCCGAAAAACGAACAACCGTCACACTGTCTGAGAACCACAAGAAGGTCAGCCATACAAAGCTCGCCCGCTTCGAAGGGCCCCGTTTACGAGGAGGATTACGTTCATGCGGAAGATGGTCGCTGCCGTGTCGATGGCTGTATTGGTTTGTATGGTCGTCAGCGAAGCACAAGCCCGAGGTCCACGCGGCGGAGGAGGCCGCAGGTCGATTTCCCGTCCGAGCAGCGGCGCCACGCGGTCGCGGTCGACGCCTTCGCTTTCGTCGCCGAGCACGACACGCGGAAAAACACTCGGTTCGAAGTCGCTGGGCACTTCCGGCAAAGGCAGCGTGCTTTCCGGCGCGGGCGGTGTCAGCTTGCCGTCGGTTGGATCGGTGCTGCCTCGATCCACGGCTACCGGCATTCAGGGCGGTAATCTCGGTGCTGGCGCCGCGGGCCCTCGCAGCGCTGAGCAGCTTGGGCAGTTTCTCAACCTGCCATCGGGAACGGGCCCCTTGGGCCAGCAACGGTCGTCCGCTGCGGCCGATCGCCGCGACGCGCTCGGTTCCGCAGCTTCCGGCCAACGGTCCGAACAGTTGCAGCAAGTCGGCGATCAGGTACGCACCCAAATGCAAACGCTGGCCGACGACGCGTTCACGCCCGAGTGGTGGGCCGATCATCCCATCGCCGCCGATGCCTATTTCCACTACAACTACCCAGCCGCATACCACCTATGGCAACCCGCCACTTGGGCAGCGCTGACCGGCTGGTTTGTTTGGGGAGCGGCCTGGAACAGCACGGGCGGCAGCTACTACGACTACGGCACAACGATCGTTTATGAAGATGGCGTTGTTTACTCCGACGGACAGGCCGTTGCCACAGGTGAGGAATACGCCCAAGAGGCACAGAATTTGGCGAGCCAAGGCAGCACTGCCTTAGAAAATCTGGCCGACACATCGCAGGTGGAGTGGATGCCGTTGGGCGTTTTTGCCCTGGTTCATGGCGAAAACGACGACGCCGATCTGCTGCTCCAACTATCTGTGAGCAAAGAGGGCATCGTCGCCGGCACGGTATACAACATCGTGACCAAAGAGGTCCTGTCGTTCGAGGGCGCGGTCGATCGTCAAACACAACGTGTGGCGTGGGCCGTTGGTGATAAGGAACCAACGGTAATGGAGACTGGGGTGTTCAATCTCACGCAGAAGCAAACGCCCGTTTTCGTGCACCTCGACGGCTCGGAACCTCGCACCTGGCTGCTCGTTCGTCTTGATGCCCCCAGCGAGCAATCAACGACCGTTCGCTAGCATTTCACAGCGTGGGCGATCGCCGCACAGGGTCGCCCACAAAAGTGTTCCGTCCCGCTCTCACACGCGGTCGTCTGGTCGGACGGCCGCGTGTTGTCGTTTTTTTCGAGCACCGCGTGCTTTCCGGCAAATGCGTGCGGCGCGCCTTTCGGTCAGTCGACGTTGGAAACAAAGGGCGGAAAGCCCGCCCCCCCGGCGTTCTGCGGTGACACGATCGAGGAAGACCAAAGCGATTTCTCTGAGATTTTGGCTAGGGGCACCGGCATCGGAGCAGTGCGGTCGCGCGGCTCTATAACGCCCCTCGTCTGTTTCTTGCCGAAATCGTAGTGGTTATGCTGAACACCACGATGAAAGTCGTGGGGCTCACCATGCTTGTCGTGTTCGCCTACGCGCTGGCCGCGCTGCCTCGCGCGTTAGGAAATCCTGCGCTCACGGCATGGCTGCTCAGCGAAGACATGCTGTACGAATCGCTGGGCGCTCTGTTCTGCCTGGCGGGCGGATTGCTGGCGCTTCTGGCCTGGCGGCCTGCGAACGCGGAAGCCCGAGCCACCGCACCCGCGACCGGGTTCCGTTGGCTTGCGGCATTGTTCCTGCTGCTGATGTTTGCCGAGGAAGTGAGTTGGGGGCAGCGTCTTATCGGTTTCGACACACCCGATTGGCTCCGCCGCCACAACGCGCCGGGAGAAGTGAATCTGCACAATCTGAACGCCTTTCAGCCGTCGCTGGGCGTCAATCTGTTGCAGGTAGCCTGGATGACGCTGATCGGCAGCTATCTGGGCTTGTTGCCGATTTTGGCCGTCGCTTCTACAAAACTGCGCGAGGGCCTGCACCGGCGCCGCTGGCCGGTGCCCGACCTGGACGTTGGTCTGGCCTGTTTTGCCAGCTTTTCACTACGCTCGGCCTTCCAAAGCGCGCAGTCGTTGGCCGGTTCGCTGATTGCCTACGAGCCTTCGGAAGTGCATGAGACGGCCATCGAGGGGCTGTTGTTCGTCGTTTCGTTCCGAATCGCACGACGCGTACAACAGGCATCTGGGGCAGTGGGGCGTTGGCTCGGTCGCCCGACTCTGGCTGCTGCGGTAGTGATGGGCATGGTAACCGTGCTGATGATCGGACGCGCCTTGCAGACCCCCGTCGACGAAATGCTGAAACAGCGTAGTCT
>WGDQ01000825.1 GCA_015493185.1 Planctomycetaceae bacterium | reverse complement strand
CCGCAGGCGGTCGACCAGATCGGGCAAATCGTCGAGCTGTGCCATCGAAACGATCTCACGTTCGGCCTCGAGATCGAGGCCAATCTCGTGGGCCAAAACGGCTATCTGATGGCCGAAATCCACCGGCAGGTGAATCATCCTGCGCTGGTGCTTATTTTCGACGCGGGCAACGTCATTTCGCAGGGCTACTCACCCGACGAGGTGTTCCGGCAATACGAAGCCATGAAGCCCGCTATCGGCTGGATGCACATCAAAGACTATGTCGTGCCCGGCGGCCCGCGAAACCAGCAGCGGCAAGATCACGTCGACGAGGAAATGCTCAAGCACTTTGTGCCTGCCGACCAAGGCGACGCCGGACACGAACAGATTTTGCGCGACTTCAAAACCGTTTTGCCGCGATTAGAAAAAAAGCTGAAGCGGCGCGGCATCCCGGGCGTTTTTCTCGACCTGGAACCTCACGTCAAGGGGGGCGGGCAGTTCGGTGGTTTCAGTGGTCCCGATGGTATGGGTGTTGCCCTGCGAGGACTCTGTCGCCTGCTCGATTACGAGGGCATCGGCTACCACCTGCGCGACTTCGACGATATCCGCGCAGCCCGCGGCTTCTGAACCGCTGTGGAGCCCCACGCCCCGCAGCTTCGCCGGCCAGCCCCGGCAGAGGCGTGCCCAGAGTTCTTCGGCATATCGCGAAAGAGAACAATCGCCGGCGTGCCCACGCTATACGATGCTGCGCACGCCAGACACACCGCAAACCGGCAATCTTCGCCAGGCGGCACGCCGCCACGCATCGCGCACCGCATGGACGAGCTAAGCATCCCGCCCCGAGCGAACGAGCCACGCATCTCGCACGGTGCGGACAATCCACCCGTCCGCACCCGTAGTTGGCCATCTCACGTTGCCGTCATCAACGAGCGCCCCGGTTCGGCTGTGGTTTGCGTGGGGCTGACTCGGTCGTTGGCGTTGGTTCAGTCGGCGTTGGCCATTTCGGCCAGTTGCACGACGGCGCGGTTCTGCTCTTTTTCGAGATAGGCCCGCCCCTTTTTCACGTTCAGATGGTCCCACGGCAGCCGGTCGGTTAGTTCATAACCGCGGTGCAGCAGCGCTTCGATATCAATCTGCGCATCGGCCAGTGCTTGCCACCACAGGCGGGGTTGGATTCTCTCCATCCAGCTATCGAGCCGCGCGCCACGGCGCCACGCCAACTCGAGTGCTTCGGCCACACGTCGGTCGCCGCGGCTGAAGACGCCCTCCAACAGGCTCGTTTCCACCGGATGGCATTTGATTTCCACGCTGCGAATGCGGCGCCGCTTCCAAAGATGCTCGTGCGCGTGGTGAAAGTAGTCGCGCGTTTGCATGCCGTTCCACTGATAGGGTGTGTGGGCCTTGGGCACGAAGTTCGACACGCTCGCCGTTACCTTGGCGTAGCGTCCCATTTCTTCTTTGCCAATGCGGGCAATGGTTTCGGCCATCTCCACAATGCCGTCGAGATCGGCATCGCGTTCGCCCGGCAAACCGCACAGAAAATAAAGCTTCACGCGGTTGAAGCCGTTCCGGAATGCCCGGCGACAACCCTCGTAAAGGTCGTCGTTCTTGATCTTCTTTCGAATTTGTTCGCGCATGTCGTCGCGGGCTACTTCCGGGGCCAGCGTCAGTCCTGAACGGCGGTCGGTGCCCAACAGCTCGGCAATGCTTCGCAACTGTTCGTTCACACGCAGGCTGGGCACGCTCACGCTCACGCCCAAGGGGCCAAATGTTTCCCGCATGCGGCGGATCAGCGTTTCGAATTCCGGATAATCGCTCGTCGAAAGCGACAACAAGGAAATCTCGTTGAAGCCGGTTTTGCGATAGCTTTCCAGGGCCGCCGACACGATGGTTTCCACCTTGCGAAAACGCAAAGGACGCTTGATCACCGTGCTCTGGCAGAAACGGCATTGCCACGGGCAGCCGCGCATGATCTCGATGGCGATTCGATCGTGAACGCATTCCACATAGGGCACCACCGGCGCCGTGGGCAGTGGGATCGATTCCAAATCGCTGATCGTGGCCGGCTCGATCGTTTCGGGCACCTCCGCGCGTGTGCGGTTTAGCGTGGCAAAACGACCGTCAGCCAGATATTCCGGTTCGTAAAAACGAGGCACATAGGCAAATGGCAGCCGGGCCGCCAATTGGGCCAGTGCTTCGGCACGTGCCTCGCGTTTCGCCGCGGCCGAGGCGCTGCCCCTTTGCGGGGCCAATGCGTCGCGCAGTTCGAGCCACAAATCGCAAATCGCCGGCAGGCTCGGTTCGCCATCGCCTGTGACGAACACATCAACGAATGACGCCAGCGGCTCAGGGTTCTGCGCGCACGGGCCACCGGCCAGGATCAACGGCTCGTCGATCGTGCGCTCATCCGCCCGCAGCGGAATTTGCGCCAGATCGAGCATCGTCAGCACATTGCTGTAACAGATTTCGTATTGCAGGCTCAGGCCGATCACATCGAATTGCTTGAGCGGCGTAAACGTTTCCAGGCTGTACAGCGGAACGCCGTGCTCGCGCATGGCGGCTTCCATGTCCACCCACGGCGTAAACGCTCGTTCACACGCCCAGTCGTCTCGACGATTCATCAGCGTGTAAAGCACCTGCAAGCCGTGGTGGCTCATGCCAATGGTGTACGTATCAGGAAACGCCAGGCACAGCGTTCCTCGCACGTCGCGATGATCTTTGCGCACGCTGTTCAGCTCGCCGCCCACGTATTGGGCCGGCGTTCTCACGTGCGGCAGCAAATGGCTGACGACATATTGCTTGAGCGAATCGTTGAGCACGTTTCGATGATCCTTTGAAACAACGTAACCATTCAGCCAAATGAAGCAGCGCAGCAGGCCGGCAGGCGGCGAAAAGACACGCATGGACGATCGCCCGTTTTTCAGCACGTTCGATCGTTGCGTCGTTGCGTATGTGTTTCAGGTTGTCCACCTGCCGACCGAAGGCACGACAGCTTCAGGCGGCTATGTCGTTGCTTGCATTTGAAAAGGTAAAGAGACGTTATCGTGTGGGCAACGCCCCTCGACAGCCGGCGCCTTCGGTCGCACATACGCCGGATTGCCGTCGAAAACCGCATTCTTGCAAACGGCGTTCTATTGTGTCCTACGACAACGCTGCCGCCGCGCTGCACGCGGCCGAGTGCGGGCTGCTGCCGGCTACTTCGTTGTCGACCGGTGGGGCCGGTTTGCTTTTCAATTCGGCGCCAATCCGAACCAGCCGTCGTCGCCCCAGTGGTTCTGCTGCTTCACCCACTGCCATTCATTATGCAGCAACCGCGTGCTTTACGTTAACACGATTGCCGCGGTTCGTCGCCGGGCCCGGCTGCTCTCCTATTTCTTTGCTTTTCATTCTGACGGTGTGCATTCGAGGCCGCCCGCCCCCCGGCCATGCCGAATCGCAGAGAAGCTGCGCAAT
>WGDQ01000824.1 GCA_015493185.1 Planctomycetaceae bacterium | reverse complement strand
GTTGAATGCGCGTGCGTGTCGGCGTGCGCGTGGGCCGCGGTGTGTGAAGGGGCGCCGGGAGCTTGGGGCGTTGCGGCGGCCGGGTCGGCGTAGGTGCCGGCCGGGCCGGTGGGGGCGTCGGGGTGAACGCGGCTGGGAACGTGCACTGCCGTAGAGGCCGTGACCTCGATTTGCCTGCGACCCGACAGGCGGCGCAGCCAGCCGCCGGCCGGTACTTCGCGAGTGTGCAACACGGCGGCCGTCGGCCCCAACTCGCGACGAACTTGTGCCAGCGCCTCTTGGATCGTACTTGCGCGAAAGGTTCGAACTTGCATCTTCTGGCTCAAGGGTTGGAACATCCGAGGCCCCGATTCGTGGCCAACAGGCGTTGGACAGGAGCGAATCGAGGCTCGTGGAACTTGCCAACAGGTTCAAAGTCAAAGGTTGATTGCCGCCGCTGACCGCTTGGACGTGCGGCGGTGCGCCGGCGGATTGTACGATTTGGGGGTTACGCCAAACTGGTTGTTCGGTTTACGCCAAACGGCCGCACGCGTTCCGGGCGGCTCGAGCGCGACCGCCACGGCACCGGCGCTGCGAGAAGTCGGGTGCTTCGATTTGGCGGGGTCGGTTGTCGGTTGATGGCTCGAACGGTGCATGGGTTTCGGACGGTGCCTGATGGGTTTCGGACGGTGCACGGATTGTTGGTTTCGGGGGTGTTGCGCGGCGGCGCAATGGTTCAGGCGGCCTTGGCGTTGTCGGTTACGAGTCCGACGGATTCGATCTGCGTGTCGCGTGTGACTTCGTTGTAGCTGAGCACGACGAGCTGCGGCAGATGGGCTGAGGTCATCTGCTTCAGCCCGGCGCGAATTTGCGGGCTGACCAGCACGACGGGCGGATGATTGGCCACGGCGAGCCGCTGCACCTGTTCGGCGATGGCCTCGCTGATTTGGCTGACGGTTTGCGGAGCCAAGCGGACGAACAGGCCGTTGTCGTTGTGTTCGATGCCGGCGCGAATGCGGTCTTCGAGCGCCGGATCGAGCGTGACGACGTAGAGCTTGCCGTCGTCGGCCCGATAGCGGCTGCAAATGGTTCGCGCCAGTCGGTGGCGAACGTATTCGGTGAGCAGCACCGGATCTTTGGTGCGGCCGGCGTAGTCGCCCAGCGTTTCGAGAATGACGCTGAGCTGACGGATGGGCACGCCCTCGCGCAGCAGGGCTTGCAGCACCTGTTGCACTTCGGCCAGTTTCATTTGGTTGGGAATCAGCTCTTCGACCACGGCGGGGGCGTTTTCTTTCAATTGGTCGATCAGTTGTTTGGTGGCGTCGCGGGTGAGGATTTCGTCGGCGTGCTTGCGAACCACTTCGGTCAGGTGCGTGGCGATCACGCTGCCGGGCTCGACGACGGTGTAGCCCTGGATTTCGGCCTCTTCGCGGCGGCCGGGGTCGATCCATACGGCCGGCGAGCCGAAGGCCGGTTCGCGCGTTTCGATGCCGGCCAGCTTGGTTTGTGAAAGGCCCGAGTTGATGGCCAGCAGCATGCCGGGGTAAAGCGTGGCTTCGGCCACGGGCACGTCGGCGATTTTGATGCGGTACTGGTTCTGGTCGAGCCGCATGTTGTCGCGAATGCGAACCTTGGGCAGCACGATGCCGATGTCGGCCGCCACGTTTTGCCGCACGCGCTGCACGCGCTCGAGCAGATCGCCGCCACGTTTTGGATCGGCCAACCGGATGAGCCCCACGCCGATTTCGATTTCCATGGGGTCGATGGTGAGAAAGTCTTCGATGCGTTCTTCGTTTTTCTTGGCCTCTTCGGCCTCGGCCTGCGACTGCGCCTTTTCGGCCGCCAGGGTTTCGTGTTTGCGCCGGCGGGTAAGGCTGCTGGCCAGTCCGAAGCAGCTTGCGGCAATGACCAGCAACGGAATGCGGGGCAGATTGGTGAAGACCAACACGCCAAGAAAACCGCCCGCCACGGCCAGGGCTTGCGGCCGCGAGAACAACTGTTTCATGAATTCGCTGGGCAGGTTCACCTCGTTGCTGCTGCGGGTGACCAGCAGACCGGCGGCCAGCGAGATGAGAAAAGCCGGCACCTGGCTCACCAGTCCGTCGCCAATGGTGAGGCGCGTGAACAGGGCCGAGGCCTCGGCGAGCGTCATATCGGCCTGAATGATGCCGATGAACAGACCGCCCACGATGTTGACCAGCGTGATGACAATGCCGGCGATGGCGTCGCCGCGGACGAACTTGCTGGCACCGTCCATGGCCCCGAAGAAGTCGGCCTGGCGGGTGATTTCTTCGCGGCGGCGTTGGGCCTCGTGCTCGTCGATGATGCCGGCGTTCAGGTCGGCGTCGATGGCCATTTGCCGCCCGGGCATGCCGTCCAACGCGAAGCGGGCCGCCACTTCGCTGATGCGCGTGGCCCCCTTGGTGATGACCAGAAACTGAATGACGATGATGATGACGAAGATGATCAGGCCGACCACAATTTTGTCGCCGGCCACGAACTCGCCAAAACTGCGAATCACCCCGCCGGCGGCCAGCAGACCGGCCGATTCGGCCCGGGTGAGGATGAGCCGCGTGGTGGCCACGTTGAGCACCAATCGGCCCAACGTGGTGGCCAATAGCAGCGAGGGAAAGATGCTGAATTCCAGCGGCGTACGGACGTAAATGGTGGTCAACAGCACGATGACCGCCACGGTGATGTTGGCGGCCAACAGCACGTCCATCAGCGCGGGCGGCAGTGGGACCATGATCACCAGCACGCTGGCGATGATGACCACCGGCAAGACGAGGTCTTGCCCGCCCGCCCATAATCTGGGCGCACCGGTTGTTGACGCGGCCTCGGGAGGCATCCATTCCCTCCGACACCGACCCTGCGGATCAGCAAGAACCGAATGAAAACAGCAAAGGTAGATAGGTTGCCGGTCGTTCTGCCGGCGTTGAAGAGCGGCGGGAAGTTAATCGATCGGCCCAGCGCTGTCCAGATCGCTTTGCGAGTGGTTTGGACGGCCTCTTGGGCGGCAAGTTTTTGCAAGCACCGGCTGCGGCCGCGCGACGATTTGGCCACGGTGTTCCCCGGGAGGCAAACGAACGCCCAGACCGAACGAACGCCGAGACGGAATGATAGGGCTTCGCGCCGTTGCTATCTCTGCGCAGCTTCTCCAGCTTTGCGTTTCGACGTTGTTTGGGAAAAGGTGCGCGGCACCCGCGGCACCCGAGTTGGGGGCATCCGTATTGACTTGTGGGCGCTTATGTGACATCTGTTGGCGTTGCACACGAGCGGACAACCAGACGAGGGAGAACCCACGCAATGCAGGGGTGTTTACGCGGCTTGGAACTGCTGGCGATGTTGCTCGCGCTGTTGGCCGGTGGTTGCCAGTGGGGCGGTCCGCGAACGGCTTCGCAGCGGGTATTGGGGCCGCGGGCGCCGCTGCAACTGACCGGAACGCGGCAGCACATGCGTCAGGCAGTCGAGCAACGCGTGCCGCTTGGCACCCGGATTGAAGATGCCCGGGCCGAGATGCGGCGGCACGGTTTCGAATGTTCCGACGCGATGATCGAGGGCGAACCGGCCACGGTGTGTGTGCGTCGCGAGCAGGGCGATGCGCCGGTGCGTTACGAATACCGCGTGATTTTCTGGGAAGAAGACGGTCGCGTGGCCCACGTCGATGTGGAAACCTACGGCTTCACGCCCGGGGGTGTGGAGAACGAAGGGTCGACCAGCACCGCCACGGCAGCCGGCGGCTGAAAAAGGTGTCGTGCGTGCCGCACCGTCGGGCATTTGTCGCAAAGAACGTTCGGCCGGCACACCGCCCCCCGTTGCCTGCCGATGCTCTCCGTGTATCCCCCCCTGCCCTGCGTTGCCGTGGTCTCCTCTGTCGAGCGGCCCCGCTGAAGGGGTCATTCTAACGGCGAGTGGTTGAAACCGGTCGGCTCCACATCGCCGCGAAGCGCGACGTCTCTGTTCTCCCTCTCTCCCTTTTCTCTTCGGCGGGCTTTCTTTCCGCCTCTTTCAGGCATGCCTGCAATTGGGCTGTTTGAGCAGACTGGTAT
>WGDQ01000823.1 GCA_015493185.1 Planctomycetaceae bacterium | reverse complement strand
CCTTCGCGAATGCAGCCCGGTTGGGCCTTTTCCAGACCCAGCTTCACGCCGTAGAGCACGGCCCCTGTGCCGCCGAAGGTGAATACGCCGCCGGCCCGTTGCGGATCGTAGCCCAACAGGTTGGCCACCATGGCCACCACACGGGCCTCGGCTTCGGCCGGCATGCGGCCACCTTCTTCGCTGCACAGGTTCGGATTGTAGGTTGATGGCAGCAACACACCGATAATGCTGGCAATCGATGGCGGCGGCACCACGTTCACCTGGCTTTGCGGGTGCCCCCAAATAAACATGCCCTCCAGAAAATGAACCAACTGCGGAATCACGTCTTCGATTTTGTGGCCCGCTTCCGATACGCTCGCCCGCCGCGCCGCCTCGAAGTCGGGCTCGACCGGTTGCCCCAGTATCGGGCTCTCGCCCTTCAGCGCATCCACCTGATCCAACGCCCGCGAAATGCTGTAAACGAAGTAGGCGTCGTGAATCGGGTCTGAAACCGGCTGCGGAAAGGCCTTGCGCAGCGCTTCGAGCAGTTGGTGGTACGCGGCCATCATCAATACGCGACCCCCACAGAGAAAAACGAAAGCGTGCTTTTCGACCCGATAAAAAAGTGCATGTCAGGCTTCCAGCACAAGGAAAGCCCCCAGCAAGTTCATCAGAAAAGAAGTCGTTTGCCACTGCCGCGAAGGCCGATTTCGCCCGCGGGCTGCCCAAAGGCGGCGCCTCAATCGTGTTGCCCGTATTGCTCGCCTTTGTTGTCGCCGGCTTGTCAGGGCATATCGAGTTTGAACACGCGACGGGCGTTTTGCCACAAAAAGGCATCGAGGGCCTCTTGCGGCAAATCGAGCTGTCGTGCTTGCTCGGCGCACTTGCCGAAGTCGAGCATGGGAAAGTTGGTGCCGAACATCACCTTGTCGCGGCCATAGCTCCGCATGAACTGGATCAGTTGCGGTGGATAGTATCGCGGCAAATAGGCCGACGTGTCGATGTATACGTTTTCGTGCTTCCATGCCTGCCCAATCATCTCGTCGGTCCACGGATAGCCGATGTGCCCGCCCACGATGCGCAGCTCGGGAAACGTCAGGGCCACTTCCTCCAAATACGGCACCGGGCGTCCCGGCTCCGAAGGCATCAAGGGGCCCGTATGGCCCACCTGCGTGCAGAAGGGAATATCCAATTCAATGCATTTCACATACAGCGGGTAATACAACTTATCGTTGGGCGGCCGGTTCCACAGCCACGGAATCACGCGCAGCGCCTTCATGCCCAGCTCGCCAACCGCCCGCTCCAACTCGCGCACCGCGGTTACCGGTTTTTCCAGATCAACCGTGGCCACGCCCACGAATCGGTGCGGAAACTTGCGCACGATTGCCGCCACGTCGTCGTTGGTCACAATCCACTGCCCCGGACGGCACCACGCACAAATCATGGCCACGCTCACGCCCGCAGCATCCATGCGTGCCACCATCTCTTCAGGAGCAACCCCCTGCGAGATCAAATGGGCCATGCCCGATAGCTTCAAGAGCCGACCCGTCTCGGGCACGTGTTTGAACATTTCGGCCGGCGCCGGTTGGGCCCACGCATCGATAATCGGCGGCTTATTCGCCATGCACAAAAACTCCCTGACAACGAACGAGCGCCGCGCAGTCGACCCACGATGTGGCTTGCACACACACACACACACACACACACACACACACACACACACCGTGCCGCCTCGCGACGGATAAACCGACACGCAACGATGGCCCGCCGGCAAACGATGGTCACATCTTAACGTTCCTCCCAACCGACGCAACGAACGGTCGCGCGGTGCGCCCGCGATCGCGATAGCCAACACCGGCACAGGTGGTTTTTTTCGTTGTGCGTCGACCGAAGCAATCAAACCGCCTCGCGGTGCGCACGCCGAAGCGATGTCTGCCGGGCAATGAAACAAGAACCCCGGCCCGTTTGTGCGCGAAGACGGGAGAGACGGCTGGCTTCGGCTGTAGACCACTCGACGCTAAAAACCGTCGCTGCTGATTGCCACGCCCCAGCCGAAGCGCGGACCGTGTGGGTGGTAGTGCACCGGTGGCGCAGGCACGATGTAGTGCTCTTCCACCACCACCGGCGGCCCCTCGGGCACCACAACCGCTGCCGGCGCCACGGGCTGCTGCATGGCCCGCACAACAGCCGTGCTCACGCCCGCCTGTTGCAGTCGGATCAGATCGGCCGAACTCGGAATGCGCGCCACGCCGTGCGATTCGATGTGGTTGACAATCAATTCGTCGGCCACACCGGCCTGCGACATGGCAATCACCTCATCGATCGTCACCGCGCCGGGTGCCACGGGGCGACCGAGTCGCGATTCGATCATCTGGCGGTTGCGGGCTTCCATTTCATCGAGCGAGGCGCCGATCGCCGATCCTGCAATCGCGCCGGTGCCCGCGCCGATCAAAGCGCCCGCTCCCGGTTTGCCCACCGCCTGCCCTACCACGGCCCCAAGCCCCGCGCCGGTCAGACCGCCGAACAGCGCCCCACGATCGGCATGATAAGGCGAATAACAGCCGCTCGCGGCAGCGGCAAGCAAAACGAATGTGCCCATCCGAAGGCGAGTCACCATGACTGGCATTCCTTGCAAAACCCACTTCGAAATCGTGTAACCATTGCGCCAAGTGAAGCAGCGGTGAAGAACGGCAGGCGATGAGAGATGCGCGTGGATCAGCTCCCGTCTTCGGCGGATTCGATCGTTGCGCATCTTGCTTCAGATCGTTACGCCTGATGATCCAATCCAGGGCACGACAACCTCCGACGCGGCTGAATCGTTGTCGAAACGTCCGGTCGGCTCATCGGGCGACGCGCTGGCTCGTTCACGGCGCTGCGGCGCAGGCTCAACCGTTTCGCCATGTGAACAAATCGACAGGCCACTTCGCATAGGGCATGCAAATGCGGCCCATGCGCCAAGCGACGAGCGGCCCGATTAT
>WGDQ01000822.1 GCA_015493185.1 Planctomycetaceae bacterium | reverse complement strand
GCTTGTGCAACTCGACCGTCGGCGGCAAGCTGCTCGATTTCTTGCCGCCGACGGTCGAGTTGCACAAGCTGCTCGGAGCGATGCTTTTCGAATTCTGCACGCGTTTCTTCGAATTGAGCAACAGCAGCTTCGAATTCCTGGCGTTGCTGTTCAAACGTCTCCTGCGCTTGACGCAATTGCGCGTCGCGTGATTGGAGTTCGCCGTCTTGTCGCCGGGCGGCTTCGCGCCGACCTTCCAGCTCTTCATGCAGGCGGGCGATCTGTTCGGCGAGAGTGGCCTCGATGCGGGCAACGTGCTCGCGCTGCTGTGATGTGAACTGGCTCAATCGCTCTTTTTGCTGATTGAGCGCATGCGCCATGTCGTGCTGAAACGTATCGGCCGCTTCCTGAGAGAGGTGATCGTCCATGGGCCGAATGTCGCTTTTCCAGAAGAAGTGACGAGCTGTGCTAACGCCAAGATGCAATCTGCAAGCCGAGATAGGGCAAGATAATGCCTTACATTCGTATAGGATACAGTGGGCGGTCGGTCAAAAGACGCCCTGCCGGCGAGTGGGGAAATATCGCGCGTGCCGTTTGTACCGGGCAGAATGGGCCCGTTTGGGGGGCGACGACGTTGCCTTCGTGAGCGATTTTCGAGCGTCTTCGGCCCGGGACTTCACGATGGGGAATGCACGAGTTTGGAAGCAACCGGCTTTCATGAACCCACGCTGCGGCCAGATTTCGATCGAAAGCAAATCGCGCGGAGGAATATTGAATTTATAGGTTTCGTTCCGTAAGCCGCCTGATTCCTGTTGTCTCGACTTCGGTTACCGAGGCATATTCTGTCGTTCTGTTTTTTTGCTGCTAGTGCGAAAAAAACAACTAGCTTGGCGTGTCGAGCACCTCAGAGTTCACAATGTTTTCCGGGCGGCCGCCTTTGAGGGCAACGGCTACTTGTGTGGCGACACGACGCCGTAAGTCGGCTACCGACGTTTCTGACATGAACGCCACATGAGGGGTGACGATTACCCGCGGATCGTTGAACGGTGGTTGATCAAGTGGGGGTGGCTCAGGCTCTTGAACATCGAGCGCCGCACCGTGGAGATGGCCGTGAGCAAGTGCTTCGGCCAAGGCTGCGTGATCGACGAGACCGCCGCGTGCCGTATTGATCAGATAAGCACCAGATTTCATTTGTGCCAGTTGGCGGGCACCGATCAGGTGGCGTGTTTCATCGGTTAACGGCACATGCAACGAGACGAAATCCGAAGCGCTCAAAAGCTCGTCGAGCGAGCACCATCGCACGCCCGGCACACGCTTGTTGGGAGTGCGGCTCGTACCAAGAAGCTCAAGCCCCAAACCGGCCGCGCGTCGGGCGACTTGCTGTGCAATGCGTCCGAGCCCCACAAGCCCAAGCCGCTGGCCCTCGAGTCGGCGCAAGGGAACGCCTGCCCGAATGTCGTATATTCCCTCTTTCGTCTGGTGGTGATAAAAAGCCACCTTTCGTGCCAGTGCCAACAGCAAGGCTAATGTGTGTTCGGCCACCTCGACGAGGCAATAGTCGGGCACGTTCGTCACCAGAATGCCACGGCCAGTGGCTTCTGCCACATCGATGTTATCCAAGCCAATACCCAGCCGAGCGATCAGCCGACAACGATTTGCTGCTTGAATGACTCGACGCGTTACCGGTGCCCAACAGGTCATGATGGCGTCGGCATCGGTTGCCAACTCGACCAACGTGTCTTCGCGCGTGTCGGGAGCCACGATCAGCTCGATTCCGGCTTCCTCAAGAATGTGCCGTTCGATGTCGACATCGGACCACGCAAAGTCGGTTAATAAAACGCGCTGGCCGAACATTTCGATTCTTGTCCCGCTGCGGCAGAGAAATGGGCGGAAACGACATGCGCGGAGGAGCGATTTTCAACAGTGGCGTCTCTGTGGCTCAGAAGCCGAGAAACTCGTAGCGGACACAAGCCTTGGGCGAAGCAGCACGACGGTGGGCAACCGCTACCATTAGTTGGAAGAACCCCGCTGTGCGGCTTGCTGTTCTTCCGCGGCAACGTCGCGGCAGATCATTGGGCCCAGCCAGCACCCCCACACGAGATACTGAACGCCAACGAATGCGAACACGGCAAGTCCCACGACGAGCAAAACGCCAAAGGCGCCCAATGTCAGGAAGAAGAGCAGCGCCGCCAGAAACATGGCAGCGACGACGGCCAAAAAAATGGCCAGCCACGGCGACCGTTTTTTCGAATTCTCAGGAAGTTGTTGAGGAGGCTTTAGCATGCTGATGACCTATCTTGCCTCTGGCACGCCCGGTCGTATGAGACGGCCGTGTGTTGGAGACATAGTGGGTATCTGCTCACGCTTGGGAAGCTGGCTGTGCCGATAAATTCAGCGATTTCAAACAAACGCCAGATGTCAGGAAACAAACTCTGGTTCGACCAGCTTTGGGATCACACCCGCAGCATGGCCGCGAGCTAGGAGTTGTCGGACCGCTTCACGGCCGCGAGGGCCGAAATCCAAAGTCCAATCGTTGACATACATGCCGACAAATTGATCGGCTTTTTCACGATCGAGGTCGCGCCCGTAACGCATTGCGTATGCAAGCGCTTCGTCGCGATGCGCCAGCGCGTATTGGATGCTCGCGTGCAAAAGACGGTTGATTTCGGTATGCGCCTCCGGTCCCAAATCGCGTCGCAGGGCATTGGCTCCCAACGGCAGCGGAAGGCCTGTTTCTTCGTGCCACCACTGCCCGAGGTCGACGATAAGCTGTAGTTGACGGTCGCCGTAGGTGAGCTGACCTTCGTGAATGATCAGGCCGGCATCGATCGGCTGTCCCTGAAACTGCTGTGCTTCAACGACATCGAGTATTTGATCGAAGGGCACAACGACGTGTTTGAAGTCGGTTCCGAGGCAAAGGCGTAGTGCTAGATAGGCGGTGGTCAACGTGCCGGGCACGGCGATTGTCTTTTCGCGTAGGCCTGCAATGTCGGTTTCCTGCTGTGCCACGACCATAGGGCCATATTGATCGCCCATGCTCGCACCACACGGACAGAGCACGTATTTCTCATTGAGGTAGGCATAGGCATGTAGGCTGATGGCCGTCAGCTCTAAATCACCTTCGAAAGCCCGCCGGTTCAGAGTCTCGATATCTACCAGTTCGTGCGTAAACTCGTAGTCGCCGGTATCGATCTTATTGTTGGCCAACGCGTGGAACATGAAGGCATCGTCCGGGTCAGGGCTGTGTCCCACGCGGATGAGTCGTTTCGTGGTTTTCACGGGCTGTGTTCTCCATGCAATCGGCCGGGGGCCAACGTGTTTTAGGTGAAGCAAAGGGCTGCAGGCAACGGGCTAGCGTGTGCGGGCGAATGGCTGGCAAGCGTGGCCCTGATTCGACCAAGGAAACTTATCACGGACCAGCCGACATGTCTGGTCGCTTGAGCTTTTTCGGGAAGCGAGAAACCGTGCGCAGTAGCTCGTTCTAGCTGAGAATCAAGAAGCCCTTGACTTTAAGGAGCTCGTCGAAAAAACCGTTCTAGTTGCGAGCAGGTGAAGCTCTGTCAGCTCCGCATGGCTCGAAGCTCGACATACCCTTGAGATGCCTCGCGACGGGCTCCTTTGAGCTGCCCGGTTGCTCCTCTCTCACGCCGACGAAGCAATACTTTCGACAGCCTGCTAAGCCCGGGACGTTCCGTCTAAGCTTGGAAAACTCCACGCGCGGCAGATCAATCGAATGGATCATTGCCCATGAGCGAATGGCCTCGCTGCGTCCGAGGCACCGCCTGCTGGCATCATAGAAATGAGCACGACGATCGTCAAACGGATCAAGCGAGCGTGGCCGCACAGCGTCGTGCTGTATGGTGTCGTGCCGCAGGCGATCGGCGCCGCGGCATGGTGACTTTGACGGCGAGTGTCGCACTGCTTATGCGGCATGCGACGTGAAAGGGCGTAGTCGGCTGTTCGCTCTAGCGCGTCGGCCGGACCAAATTCGATGGCCAATCAAGGCCTTGAGTGAAAACGCACGCCCCAGCAAGAACCAATAAGTTGTCTTGCTGGGGCGTGGAGGCATTTCATCAGGCAGCAAGCAGGGCACCATGCACGCGTCGTGACGAGCTTATCGCCTCTGGTGCCCTGAATTATTCTGGCCCGGTTGTGAGGAACTGGGGCTGCGCAATAGCAAGCGTTGTCAGCAGCATACTATCTTGCGCTATGTCTGGTAGTACGCGCAAACAGCCGACGACGTATTATGTGCCAGCGAAGCTCAACGCTGCTGCGGCACGCCAGCATTAGCAGCGGGCGCGTCGGCTTTGGGCATATGCGGGCCGCGTAGGCCATGACGTTTTGCGGTTTCGGCACGTGCGGCATTCATTTCGTCGCGATAGCGATACCAGATGTCTGCATGCGGGTGATCTTTATACTGCTCGAACCATGGGCCACCGTTGGTGTAATGGATCAAGCGGGTCGACTCATCCATCCAGTCCAGCGTGTTCCAGGTGGGGGGAATGTCGCCGATTTGCTCATCGGGAATGTCCTGAAAGCGATGCAAATATGCACCGCTTGCTGTGGCGACAACTTCCTTGGTCCACAATCGAAGCTTATCGCAGTTCATGATCATCAGACTCGACCAATTCTTGCGTGGGTACGTGGTCTGCGGGCAGCCGTACATCTTCACGCTGTTGGTCGGTTGGTAGTCGTGCTTCACAACTCGGAGAGCTAAGCCTTCCATGTCGAGGTCGTCGAGCTCTTTGATGTCGCCGAGGCAGAGCATGTCGTTATCCATAAAGATGGCTTTGCCGCGATAATTACAAAGATACGGAACAAGGAAACGCGTGTAAGTGAACTCTGTCGAAGCGAGCGGATCGTGCTCGCGCACGAAACCATGCTTCTCGGACAACTCACGTAGGTTGAGGTATTGGATGTCGAGCGGAATGCTAGCGTGTTTTTTCAGGCTGTAGCGCAACACGTCGGCTGGTTCGGGGAAACGAGAATCCCATCCGATGAATATTCGCAACATGCGTCACGCTCCTTTCCTCTGAATTGGACGATGCCAGCAACGCCCATTCGCGGAGATGTTTGATCTGGCATCGAGTGGTCGGGCGGGTTGGTTGTATGCGAGCAGATAATCGCTAGGACCAGCCGCTTGCGGATTGATGGTGGTTCGGGACCACCTCTTTTTTCGGTTGCCAACTTGTGGGTTACACTGCTGGCCTGATGGCGTGTGGCTTGGCTGAGTGGAAATTTACACGACAGGCAAAGCGATCGTGTTTCTGCCTGTTTCTGGTATCTGCCGCGGCAGCGTTCGCCAGTCTGGCCAGTTGTGCAACCGAGCTGATAGTCCATTCAAAAACTTAGAGTCTGGCGATAAACGTTCGGAACTGGGGAACGCTCTACATCGTCCAAGACTCGACGTATTTTCTGCCTAGCATGGCTCGATTGGTCGTCTTTGAGCTGACAAGTTGTGCCTCTCTTGCCGACGAAGCAACTCTTCAACGACCTGTTAGGCTTCGACGGCGAGGCCGCTGCTTTGCTCAGGCAAGTCGTCGCGTCGCGTCCCTAGTTTTTCACATACTTGTTGCCACGTTTCGCGTTCGACTTCGAGTACAGACATTGCTTCAACGACCTTTTGACGGTCGCGCTCAAGATGTGCCATGGTGAGCGAACGGAAAATAAACAAGTAAACGCTTGCGACCCGACGGACGAGCTCAGGATCTCGCTCAGGGCGCAAACCACAAAGCAGCTCCGTGATGATTTGCTGGCAGCGCACAAGAGCCTCGCCGGCTGCTTCATCATCGGACTTGTCCCAGCATTCGATTGCCTGGCGACCGAAGCGAATGGCGGCTTCGATCAACATGAGCTGTAGCTTCTGTGGTGTTGCGGTCATGACTTCGGTTGTCAGGTAGTTTTCTCGGGCAGCGGGGTTCATGATTGCGACTCCTTCGCATTGGAACGTCTTAAGGGAAAAGGCTTATGTGGAAACTGGTGGGAGGGCTTTGTTGCAGTGTTCGGCATTTGGCGAGCGCTGTGCGACAAATGGTGAGGTCCAACAGTCGTGCGCGTGTAACATGCGGAGAATCTGACTGTACGATGGCCGGAAAAACGGGTTTGCTGACACAGTGTTGTCATAGGGGGAATGGCTTGCGGGCGACCTTTTGGCGCGCCGAGCACCTTGTGTCAGAACAGCACGGGCAAGGGGGCCAGCGTTTGTATCGCACTGAGGCTGGCCTGGGTTTCGGCTATGGCTTGTTCCATACGGAAGAAATCATTCAGTAGTCGTTCACGTTCCCGTTCGAGACGTTCGTCGAGAAACTCGATACGGCTGTTATTGTTGGCAATCGTTGTGGCCAGGGCTTCGACGCGATTAAGTAGCAGCGAATCGTCAGCCGCGGCCAATTGATCGACCAGTTCGACGAAGCGATCGGAGAAGCCGTTGTCCTCTGTCGTGAAAAAATCTTGCACCGATTGAGGGTCGGAGGCGAAGCGTTCTTCGAAACGCTCGGAGTCGAATGACAGTGTGCCGTCGCTTTCGATACTGATTCCCAGAGTTTCCAGCGAGCGGATCGAACCAGCGCCGGTAAAACGACCGCTGAGCAGGGTTGAGAAATCGATATCGATGCGTAACGCGGCGCTATCGCCCACGAGTATGCCGCGCGTGTTTGTCTCGGGTTCGAATTTTGTGAGCTCGGACAGGCGCGTCCGAATCTCGTTGTAGTTGTTGACAAAGTCCGTTAGTTCATCGACTAGCTTTTCGTTCGTGCTAGTGACGCTAACCGTTACTGGTGCGGACGAAGGCTGCTGGACAAGCAATGAAATGTCGGGCAAGACCTCGTCAAATTGATTCGTGCTCGAGCTGGCTAAAATTCCGGGTGTCTCGTCGTCGGGTGATCCGAACAAAAGCAACGCGTCGCGGGCTGCCACGGTTTCGGTGAAGCTCAGGTTGAATTGACTTGTATCGACGAGTAGCTCGCCTGCCTTTCCAGATTGCTGGCTTGTGATTAGAAGCCGTAGCGGGGCATTGGCTGAACCATCGTTGAAGGTGGTGGCCGAAACACCGGCGTCGAGATCGGTGATGGCCTGCACCAAGTCGTCAAGTGTGTCATCGGCGTCCAATTGAACGGTGCGCGTCGTGCTGCCGTTGATCACTTGAACAGGACCATTGCCGAGATCGATGGTTTCCGCCTGGCCTAGTAGGTTCAGGTCGCGTGCCGTCGTGCGGCTACCCTCGCTGACGCTAAGCGTAGCGGCGTTGCCTCCGGCGGTATCGATCAAGATGATGCCGTCACCGTCGTCGTTGATGCGGGCGTCGATTGCGAGGTTGAGGCGGTCGATTTCGACGAGCACATCGCCGATCGTCTGAATTTCGCTGGACGAAAGGTCCAGCACTGCACTTTGTCCGGTGGTGTCGGTGATGGTGAGATCGCCGCTTGCAACGCCTGCACCGCCGTTGAGATCGGCAAGGCGGGTGTTTTCGCTGACAACCTGACGTTTCAGATTGCCGCTGTTGACCGACGAAACGGCCGCATTGATGGCGAGTCCCAAGCGGTCGGCCGAGTTGGTTGAGTCGGCATTGGCGACGACCAGATTGCCGGTCGACCCAGACGTGTCGCTCAATGAAATGCCATTGCGCGCTGCGTTGATGCTAGCCGTGATTGAGACGCTGGTGGCGGAATTGATCGCCTCGATCACCTCGTCGAGCGTTTCTAATCCGGCCAGATCTACGGTGGCTGTGGCTCCCGAGCGATCGGTGAGTTGGATCTGCCCCAAGCCGCTAATACCCTTGCCACCGTCGAGGCTGGTGAGAAGCGTGGTATTCAGCCCTGCAAAAATTCGGCTACCCGTGATCGTGCTGCCGCTGGCCGTAGTTGTGAGCCCCAAATCGTAAGCGGCACGCGAATCGTTGAGTTCGGAAATGCTGAAAGTTCCACCAGCGTCGACCGTAAGATCGGTGAGAATGAGGCGATCACCATCGGCTGAGATTTCCGCTTTTAGTCGTGCGGGATCAGCTTGGTTGAGTGTGTTGAGTACGTCATTGAGCGTGAGTTCGTTGTTTTCAGGCAGGGGTTCGACAATGGCACCGCCAGACGACGTCACCGTGTCGTTGCTGGAGATCAGGCCCGTGCCATCGCTGCCGCTAGCCAACGTTGCAGTGAAGACAGCGCTGGCTGCCGGGTCGTTATTCAGGGCCGCGACAATATCGTTACCTGTTGTGTTGCCTTCGTCGATGTGAAACACGATACGGGGATCGCTGCCATTGAGATCGAGCTCAACGAACTCGTTTCCCTGCGTAACCGTGTTGTCATCGACGAACTCGAAACGAATGCCGTCGAAAGCTTCGCCTGGTGTGACGGCCGTAAACGTAACGCGGGCATTGGGGTCGAGGGTTCCGGGCGTGGTCGCCACCGAAGGCGGACCGGTTGTAACAGCCGTGTCAGACAGGTCGATCAGGCCCGTGCCATTGCCGCCGTCGACCGTCGAGGCAGTGAAGTACTGGCTAGCGTCGGCATCATTATTAAGAGCCGTAATCACATTGTTGGCGGTCGTCTGGCCAGCATCGATCTGGAACGTGAGAGTTTTCGCGTTGTCGTCATAAACAACGGTCTCATTGCCCGCTGTCACATTGGGGTCATCTTGAAAGACGATCGTCACGCCGGCATATGCAGAACCCGCCTGAACGGCGGTGAATTTCACTTGCGCGTCGATGCCGTTGGCCGCGCTGGTGGTCGCCCGGGCCCTTGTCCCAATCACTTCGACACGCCGAAAATCGATGCGCAGCGGGTCGCTATTGTCGCGAAACGTGATTTCCAGGTCGTCGGAGAAGCGGTCGAATCGAATTCCGCGTCCGTCATTCAGGCGGTCGAGCGATAGATTGCCAAACAGACGGACGACATCCTGGCCGTTAGCGACATCAGCCGCAATGTCGATGCCGGCCAGTCCGAGTGAAGCGGCTGTCGTTCCTCCTACTTCCTGAACTTTCAGGTTCCCGGTGCCGCCGCTCTGGTCGATGATCCGAAAGCGGTCGCCGTGAACTTCGGCTCGTACGTTGATTGTGGTTTCGTTGTTGATGGCGCTCAGTACATCATCCACTGTTTGTGCGAAGCGTAAATCGATTTCGGCAGTCGCACCGCTACGGTCGGTAATGCGTATCTTGCCACGAGCAATGCCTGCGCCATCGTTGAGTACGTCGAGCCGCGTATCGCTGTCGACAAAGCCACCGAAGCGGAAAGAGAATGTGCCGGCACCTAGGGGCGTGTCACTGCTAGCCACACCGGTGCTGAGCAATTGGTTGCTTTGGGCGGTGGCAAGGGGAGTGAACTCGAAATTGCCCAGCGATGGCTTGCCCGTAGAAGTGGCGGTCAGCACCGAAGGGTCGCTACTGGTCACTTTGCGCT
>WGDQ01000821.1 GCA_015493185.1 Planctomycetaceae bacterium | reverse complement strand
CCGCGGTACGGCGTGTCGGCGACGGAGCCGTTTCGAAAACGCTTTGCAGACGTCCACCTGTCGGCGCGGGTGACAATAAAGGACGGGGAATTTGATCATTTCACCAGCTTCGATCTCTGGCATCCACTCGGCGGTGAACGGCGATTGGTTCACTGGAGGCGCGGGGGCACGGCCCCACTGTGGCACTGCCCCGACAAAGTGCAACATGGGCTGAACAACGCCAAACGCGTTCGTATGGTGCTGGCCACACCGGCCATTTTCAAGCATGGTTGGCGGCCTGGTTGGATCGATGCCGAACAGCTCACGGGCAAGCCCTTCGATTCGGCTCCCATGCTTCGATTGGTCGGCGTTGCAAACAGACGTTGGCAGGCCGTTTCCGGATGGTCGCTGGCCGCGCCGCGCGGGCCGAAACCGATCCGACGAATGGTACCAGCCGGCAGCGTTTATTTCTTCGAGGTGGTCAACGGCAGCAGCAGCAGCAGCAGCAGCAAGCTTGGTGCCGAAGGGTGGTTGCGGTCGATAAGCGACGACGAACAAGACCGGCGCGACGGCTTTGGATTGGCGGTGTGGGGAATTTGGAATACCTGCTAGCAGACGCGACACGAGTAGGTTGGGGAACGACCCATGACAACACGGATTTATTGGCTTCATACGCTTAGTCCTACACATGTGGGCACCGGCCGCGGTGTGGGGTACATCGATCTGCCGATCGATCGCGACGGCGTGACCGGCTGGCCGCTGGTTCGCGCATCGGCGTTCAAGGGAGTTTGGTCCGACCATTGGAATGCGACAGACCAGGCGCGCAGCAAGGATGACGACAATGGGCGGCGGCTCAAGGCGGCGTTTGGCATTGCAGATGGCGATCAGTCGTGCTCGGGTAGCTTGGTACCGAGCGACGCCCAACTTGTGGCCTTGCCGGTGCGCAGCTTCCGCGGCACGTTTGCATGGTGCACCTCACCCTTGTGCTTGCAAATGCTACGCCGCACACTCGAACTAGCCGGTGAGCAAGGGCTGCCCGAGGCCCCGACAGAACTTGACCAGGGAAAGGCCCATCACGCGGAAGGTGCCGTGCTGACCGAACAAGGCAAGATTTTTCTCGAAGACTTGGACTTCGAGGCCGTGGCGTGCAAAGTCGCAAGCGCCTGGGCAAGACGAATTGCCGAGTGGGTGTTTCCCAGCGACCAAACGTGGCAAACGGTGTTCGAGAAACGCTTCGTCGTCGTTCCGGACCTGGCATTCGATTTCCTCACGGAAACCGGCACCGAGGTGCATACGCGGGTGAGAATACGCGACGACACAAAAACCGTAGAGACCGGCGCCCTTTGGACCGAAGAGTCGCTGCCGGCCGAAACGATTTTGGCCGGCATTATCCGATGCGATCGGGTGTTTGGCTCAAATGGCCAGGACATAACGCCTGAAAATCTGGCAGAGGAATTCGCGCAGGGTACGTTGCGGCTGCAAATCGGCGGCAAGGCAACGGTGGGACGCGGTCAGGTACGTTGCGTTTTCACACCTCTCGAACAAGGAGGGCCGTGAACATGCAGACGCGCAGCCAAAGACTGGCCCAAGCGGCGTTTCGACGCGTATCAGACCGCAAGGGTCACAAGAAATTCGACGAATATACAACCTTCGCAAAGAAATTTCCGGCGTTGATTCATACGTGCGGATTGGCACAGGCTGTGGCGTTCGCTCAGGCAAAAGGCGCCTCGAAAGACGGGCGTGGTAAGACGCCAGAGGCAAAGTACCTGACGGACCTGGCAATGGTGGTGTTGAACGCGGCAGAAGACGATAACCACGATGCCAGCGATGCTTTGGCCGAAAAGGCACGCACCGTAGACCTGAGCGTTTACCTCCGCCTCAGTCGCGATGCGCTCGAAGCGGCTGGCTGGCTGAAACGCTACGTCGAAGCCGCTGGGGATGAATAACCCCTTTTTTGGCACTTAGGAACTGTGGTTGGTCGGCAAGCTGCTGACCGAAAACGCTTCGTTGAAGCCCTGCGGGGACGAGCTGATGAGGCAAGCGATTTGTCGATTGCGAGACCGACGTGCCGATCAAGGCCAACACGCGGGGCTACTGCTGCAACGCTATCTGTGCGAGCATGCCACCGGCGAGGACGGCAACCCAGAAGAGAAACGGGCCATTCTGGGTGCCGCCATCAGGGCCGCTCAAAACGACGACGTGCAAGCCCTCTATAGCGAGGCATACGATCGCTGGAAACAAACCCTTCCCAAGGGAACGTGTACATTCGAGCGGCAGATCGATGGCCGCATGATCGTTGGTCTTGGCTCAGAAAACGTGCTGGAGACGGGCATCACGCTGCACCATACTTTTGGAATGCCAATCATTCCAGGTTCAGCAGTCAAAGGCTTGGCCGCGCACTATTGCAACCAGATATTCGGATCGGCCGACGAGAGTTTCAAGAAACCATCCCCCGAGGCGGAGAGGGCATATCACGATTACCTGAAAGGCAAGGGGCCGAAACCAGACGACAACCACCACCGGCTATTGTTCGGCAACACCGACGACTCGGGCTGCGTGACATTTCACGACGCATGGTACGTGCCCGGCTCAGCGAGGGCACCGCTGTGCCTCGATGTGATGACGCCTCATCATCCAAGGTGGCTCGACGGTTCGGCTCCACCCACCGATTTCGACAGCCCCACCCCCGTGCCCTTTTTGTCGGTCATTGGCACATTTTGCTTCGCGCTGTCATGGAACGGTCCGGAGATCGACCCATCAGGGGCAGAAAAGTGGCTGGCTTTTACTCGCAACCTGCTGCAAAGGGCTCTTGCCGATTGGGGCATCGGCAGCAAAACCACCAACGGCTACGGACGGTTGGTTGAACCTGGCAAAACAGCGCACACCGATCAGGCGTCCACAACCGAAGAAAAACCGCTTCCGGAAGCAGGCGCCGAGGTCGAGGCAGTACTGCTGGAAGAGAAAACCAAAAAAGGCCGCTGGAAAGCCAGACACCTCGAAACGGGGATCTCCGGGCCGATTCAAAACAGCGATGCTGTGCCTCAAGACAAGAAACCAAAAGACAAAGTGCGTTTGATCGTCGCCTCTTCAAATCGGAAAGAAATCGCTTTCCTGTTCCCGAACAAGGTAGTTCAAGATCAGTCATCGAGGCCTCCTGCCGACAAGAAAAAAGGCAAGCCCCCACACAAACGACAGCAGTGAAACCGCACTACTGGCCCGTAAAGGCCCAAACGAACCATGTCCGAAGAAACGGCGCGACTGACGAACAGCCTTGGCCGGTGCGAAAGTTTTGAACGAAGGTAGAAACCCGCCCCGAGATCACTG
>WGDQ01000820.1 GCA_015493185.1 Planctomycetaceae bacterium | reverse complement strand
ATATACGTGCGATTCCAAACCGGTTCGAAAATGGTGTTGGCGAATCGGAGCACGAGGATGTTTTGCACCGTTTCTTTGCCAAGGTAGTGATCGATGCGGTAGATCTGATGCTCGGCAAAGCAGGCGTGCAGCGTATCGTTTAGTTGCCGGGCACTGCGGCGGTTGGTGCCGAAGGGTTTTTCGACGACGATGCGCACGTCGTGGTCGCCCGGGCAGGAAAGGCCCGCGGCGCCCAGATGTCGGATGGCGGGCTCGAAGTATTGCGGCGCGGTAGCCAGGTAAAAGATGCGCACCCCGGGCGGCTCGTCTTCGATTTCGGTAAGGAACTGGCCGAGGCGAGCCAGATCGTCGGCTTGAAGGACGTCGCCGGCGTGGTAGTAGATGCGACGGGCAAACTCGCGCCAGGCGTCGGGGTCGAAATCGTCGGCCGTGAACTGCGCGGTCGACTCGCCGAGGCGCTGGCGCCAGGCATCGTGGCTGTGCGGCGTGCGGGAAAAGCCGACCACACGCAGGTCGTCGGGCAGGCGATTCTTTCTGGCCAGACGATAGAGGGCGGGAATGAGCTTGCGGCTGGTCAGATCGCCCGAGGCGCCGAAAATGACGATGGTGGTGCTCATGCGCGGGCCTCTTTGTGTTGCGTGCCAGTAGGATGGGCGGCGCTCGTGCCGCACGGGGGGCGGCGCTACGAGCGGCGGGCAGAGTGCGTGCGGCGAGGGCTTTTTTCAGAAACGCATGGCGGTGAATCCCCCGTCGACGTAGAGGCACGTGCCGGTGATGAAACTGCCCGCTCGCGGCGAGACGAGCAGCAGCGTGGCGCCGATCAGCTCGTCGGGTTCGCCGAAGCGTGCCATGGGCGTTTGCGACATGATGGCCTGGGTGCGCTGGGCGTCGAGTATTTTGCGGTTTTGTTCGGCCGGAAAAAAGCCGGGGCACAGGGCATTGACGCGGACGCCGTGGGGGGCAAGTTCGCGAGCCACGTTTTGCGTGAGATTTACCACCGCGGCCTTCGAGGCCGAGTAGGCGAAAACGCGCGAGAGCGGCCGATGGGCCGTGACGCTGGCAATGTTGACGATGGCCCCCCCGCCCTGCTCCACCATGTGGCGGCCGAAAATCTGACAGCCCCAATGCACGGCCGTAAGATTGCTTTGCAACACGCGGTTCCAGTCGTCGTCGGCGATGTCGAAATAGGAGCTGGCCGAATTGACGCCGGCGCCGTTGATGAGCACGTCGACCCGCGGGCCATGCTCGAGCGAGGCGGCAAGCAACTGCTCGATAGAGCCGCGCGAGGTAACGTCGACCGGCGCGAAGTGGGCGGCGGCGCCGAGCGAACGAATTTGATCGACGCACTGCTGGCCGCGCTGCGCGCTGCGGCCGGCCACAACCACCGTGGCACCGGCCTGCGCCAAACCGCGTGCTAGGGCCTGCCCGAGCACGCCGGTGCCGCCGACAACCACGGCCAACTTGCCCGAGAGGTCGAACAGTTGTTGAACGAACGAAGGGCCGGACGAGGCGGTTGGCGGAGTCATCGCGATTCGTCCTCCGCAGGGGTATCGGTAGCACTGGAAGAGGCGGAAGCGGGACGCGGTGGACGGCGAAGGCTGAGCCAATCGGTGTGGAACGTGCCTTCGCGGTCGACGCGCTGATAGGTGTGGGCACCGAAGTAATCGCGCTGCGCCTGCAACAGGTTGGCCGGCAACCGCGCGGTGCGGTAGCCATCGTAGTAGGCAATGGCCGCCGAAAAGGCGGGAACCCAAATGCCGTGGCGAACGGCCGTGGCGACAACCTCGCGCCAGGCCGGCTGCGATCGCTGAACCACTTCGGCGAAGTAGGGCGCCAGCAGCAGGTTTTCGAGCCGGGGGTCGGCATCGAAGGCCTCTTTGATGCGATCGAGAAATCGCGCGCGAATGATGCAGCCGCCACGCCACAACAGGGCGATGGTGCCGTAGTCGAGTGTCCAGTTGAGTTGGTCGGCCGCGGCCTGAAGCTGGAAGAAACCCTGGGCGTAGCTGCAAATTTTCGAAGCGTAGAGCGCCTGGCGAATTTGTTCGATCAACTGCTGCGGATCGCCCTGCCACGAGATGCCGGGGCCTTGCAGTGTTTCGGCGGCGCGGACGCGGTGCTCTTTCAGGGCGGAAAGGTAGCGGGCGTAAACGGCCTCGGTGATGAGCGTGGTGGGAACGCCCAGATCGAGCGCGTGTTGGCTCATCCACTTGCCGGTGCCCTTGCTGCCGGCGGTGTCGAGAATGAGATCGACCAGATAACGGCCCGTTTCGGGATCTTTGACGCTGAAGATGTCGCGGGTGATTTCGATGAGGTAGCTGTCCAACTCGCCCTGGTTCCAGGCGTCGAACACGTCGTACAACTGCTCGTTGGTCAGGCCGGCCAGGTGCTTGAGCAGGAAGTACGATTCGCCGATCAGTTGCATGTCGCCGTATTCGATGCCGTTGTGCACCATTTTCACGTAGTGGCCGGCGCCGTCGGGTCCGATCCATTCGCAGCAGGGAATGTCGTGGTTGGGGCCCACCTTGGCGGCAATGGCCTGAAAAATGGGTTGAATGAGCGGCCAGGCTTCGGGGCTGCCGCCCGGCATGAGACTGGGGCCGTGCAGGGCGCCTTCTTCGCCACCCGAGACACCCATGCCCACGTAGAGCAGGCCGCGGGCTTCGATATCGCGCCAACGGCGGCGGGTGTCTTCAAAGTGGCTGTTTCCTCCGTCGATGATGACATCGCCCGGTTCGAGGTGGGGAAGCAACTGTTCGATGACGGCATCGACCGGCGGCCCGGCCTTGACCATGAGCATGACTTTGCGGGGCCGACTGAGCCGGCCGACCAACTCTTCGATCGAGTGGCAGCCGACGATGTTGCGATCGGCGGCCCGCTCGGCCAGGAACGTATCGACCACACTGGTGGTGCGATTGAACACGGCCACGCAGTAGCCGCGGCTTTCGATGTTGAGCGCCAGGTTCTGGCCCATGACGGCCAGACCGATGAGCCCGATGTCGCAGTTTTCGGCCGCTGAAGACGTGTTTGCCATGGCGTGGGCTTCCGTTGTTGTGTTGCGTTGTATGGTGAGCTAATGCCGTATGGCGGCAATGCGATGTTTGCGATGTTGTGGTGAAGTGGTATTGCGCCAACACGTTCCGGCAAGACGGTACCTATAGGCAATGCGGAGACGCGGCGGCGCGGTGTTTCGACAGTGCGGTGTTTCGACGATGCGGCGTTGTGGCAGTGTGGTGTTCAGGCAGTGGTGTTGTGACGATGTCGTGTTCGGGCGGTGTGGTTGCCGACGGGCAGGTTGAACTTCAGGTGTTTGGGTTTTGAAGGTTGTTGGTTCAAGCGGGATGTGGACGTGGTGGCCTTCGGTTTTTCTGGGGGCTGTGCGTCAGGCCATCAGGCGTCGGTTGTGGGCCACGGTGGCTGTTCGGGCAGGCAGCGATCGAATTCGGCCAGCCGCTGCTGTTCGAACGGGCCGGCGTAGGTTTTTGCAAACAGGCGGTCAATGCCTTCCTCGAACAGGCGTTGCCAGCTTGCTTCCTCGGCGCCGGGGTTGATGGGGAAGAACAGGGCACGGTTGGCCTGGGCAGCGCGATAGTCGCCCGGGGCGTCGCCGATCATCAGGCAATGGCCGGGCGGGTATTCGGCCGCGGCGGCGAGCGATTCTTTCTTCGTGCCCGACTCCTGGCCGCAAATGGCTGCCACGTAGCGGGCCAGATCGTGTTCTTCCCACTCGCGCTGGAGGGCTTCGTTGGGGGTGGCCGAAACAACGATCAGGTCGGCCTGCTGGCTCAAACGTTCGAGACACTCGCGAACATAGGGAAACGGCGGCACGCCGCGCACGATGCGGGCCACGGCCTGGTTGACGGCCTCGGACCAGACCAGTGCCTGCTGCAAATCGGGATCGCCGGTCGACTCGACCGCCTGGCGCAAGGCGGGGTTGCCCAGCTTGGTTTCGCGCGCGATCCAGTCGACCAACCCCTGCGGGATGCGGATGTCGAAGCCGCGCTTCTGCACCTCGGGCCGGCGTTGGAGCCACTGGAAGGTTTCGATCAGCGCGGGGAACCGGTTGATGCCGCGACTTTTCGAGTAGAGGTTGACGAACTCGGCCGCCTCGCGGGCATACTTGCTGATGCCGGCCAGGCCGTAGTGCTCGATGATGTTGGGGATGAAGCACTCTTTGTGTTTCACCTCCATGGTGTCGAACACGCAGCCGTCGGAGTCGATGCCGATGAGGAAATCGTGCTTGCGGGTGAACTGGACCATGATGTTTTTCGAGAACGGAAGGAACTGCGGCGAAGAACAACCGAGCGAGCAGGCGGCCGGCCGCGGCGATTCGGCCATTCGACGACCGCCGGCAACGCCCACGGCGCGACGCGGCCCTGTCTTTTTCTGCTCTCTTTCTTTGTTCTCTCTCGCTGCAATGTGAATGCAAAAAAACGTGCTGTGCTTTTCGAGGCCGGCAAGCGGCCCGGACCACGGGCACAAGGGGGCTTGGTCTGCGCGCGCGGGTGGTCAGGCGTTGCGGTCGGCCTGGGGAACGTAGGGCGGCAGTTTCTGGGGTGCGTAGTTGGGTTCGAAACGGGTCAGTCGTTGGCGGCCATCGACCAGCGGCAGGCCGACCATTTCTTCGCCGATCAACGGCCGGGCATAGCGGACGAAGTCGTCGGTTACGTCGATGCCGTTGGGGGCGATCCACTCTGTCGGAAAGGTGCGCTCGCTGTTGGCCACCTCGGCCAGCGGCACTTTGTCGTAGCGAACGCGGTAAACCGGCCCGGGGTCGCGAAGAATGGTGGCCATATAGCCGCTTTGTCGCGAGGCGGCCAGCTCGGCGGCCACCTGTCCGACGCGATGGGCCTCGTCGAGATCGACCACCGAGGCATAGGCCATGGCGTGTCGCTGATCGGTGCCCGGCACGTTGCCCCGGGCCGCGCCTTTGACGGCCAAACCGACCTCGTTCAGGTAGTTCACCACGCGTTGGGCCACGGTGATGCGGCTGGAACTGTACTGCGTGTGCCCGAAGGCATCGTGCCGCTGGCCCAAATCGCCGACGTCGAAGCCTTCGCTGATGACGACCAGACAGCGGCCATGCTGTTTGAGGCAGGCGTTGACCTGTTCGGCCAGATGTTCGAGCGGCAGTGGGCGTTCGGCCAGGTAGATTTGCAGGGGCATTTGGCGGTCTGGATCGGCCAGCCGAGCGGCGGCGGGAATGAAGCCGATTTTGCGGCCCATGGCCTGCATGACCAGCACCGGATCGGCCGGTGACGAGCCGCGATTTTCTTCGTCGGCGTTTTGCACCATGTGCATCCAGTAGCGGGCCACCGAACCGTAGCCGGGCGTGTGGTCGATTAGCTGGAACTGGCTGTCGCCCACGTCGTTATCGATGGTTTTCGGCACGCCGACCGCCACGAGGTCGAGCCCGCGACGATGGGCCAGATCGGCGATTTTCTGGGCCGTATCCATCGAGTCGTTGCCGCCGATGTAGAGGAAGTAGCCGATGTTGTGGGCTTGGAAAACGTCGATGACGCGTTGAAAGTCTTCTTCTTGTTCCGGGCGCAGCTTGTAGCGGCAGGTGCCGATCGAACCGGCCGCCGGCGTGTAGCGCAGCAAGGCCACCTCTTCGGCCGATTGCGAAGAAAGGTCGAGCAGCTCTTCTTTCAAAACGCCCTCGATACCGTGGCGGGCGCCGTAAACGGTGCCGATGGCGTGCAGGTCGCGGGCGGCCTCGAGAATGCCGCGCAGGCTGCTATTGATCACCGGGCTTGGGCCCCCGCTTTGGGCCACGATCATGTTGGTTGCCGAAGGCATTGTTTCTAGCCCTGCTCGATGGGATTGCGGGACAACTGCAAGACGAAAGAGACCAGGAGAGACAAAAGGCGAACGGCAAGAGGCAAACGGCAAAGGGTGGATGACAAAGGGTGAACGACGATGGGCCGAAGCTACGCCAAAAAAACGAACGACGGTCGATCTCGACGCCGCCTCGCGCAAGGCGGCCGCGGCGGTGGGTTGAGAAAAGCCGCTCGTGTGGCAACGCCCGGGCGTTCTGACACCGAGACCGGCTGCGCGACTCTGTTGGCCCGCGAAGCGGTAGGGTATGCGCGCTTATCGGCGGTCGGGCAATCCGGTGGTGCGAACGAACGGACACGGACGAGCGGCGATGCGCCCGTGCCGTTTCCGGCAAGCACGGTGCGATCGTGCCGCCGCAAAACCGCACATTCTAGCCGTCGCTGGAAGAAGCGACAATGAGCCCCGCGACCAATCGAAGGCCGCGCGGCTGCTGCGTGCGAGCGGGCTGGGCGGCCGCGATGGTTTGCCGCGCGCTGCTGGCAAGCAAGACCGTGCGGGGTTGCCAACCGAATGGCCGCAAGCACGGCGGCGGTGCGTCAAAACGGCCTCAGAGGCGCGATGCGCGCTGGCAAATCGGCTGCAAACAAAATGAATGCGAGCAAACCGGCTTTATGTAGAAGTGGCGTGTGCGTGAATCGGGCGGCAGCGACGAGCCGCGCAATGTGAGCGACAAAGTTGAATGGGGGCGTAGCGCGAACGGGCAGCGCGTAAAGCGACGGCGCTTGCCGGCAACGGACCGATTTTCTGCCGCAGTGCAAGAAGGAAGAAAGCGCAAGAAGAAGCTGTCCCGGGGCGGGATTGGTCGGGGTGTGCGCCGCACAGATGTCGCACGAGCACGGGGCCGCTGTACAGCCGGAGCGTGGGGCCGCTGTCCGGCGGGAGCACGTGGCCATTGTGCAGCACAAACACGGGGCTGCTGTGCTGCCGAAGCGCGGCAATGGTGGCGCGACGGGCGTTGCGGGCGTGATGAGCGGCTTACTCGACCGCAAGGGTTTGGTGCGTGCGGTGCGAGGTGCGTGTTTTGCCGCACGCGCTGATCAGGCGGACGATCGAGCGTTTGATTTCCAGTTCGTTGTTGGGTTTCGAGGCCTCGTTTTGAACGCGGTCCGCATACTCGGCCAGTTGGGGAAGATCGTGGTTGCGGCCGGCTTCGGCGAGCAGTTCGCTAACGCGGAGCACCTCGCCCCAGTTTTCTTGCAGTGCGGCCTCGACGAGCTGGTCCATGCGTGCCGGCAAATTGTCGAGCAGGCGTCCTTGGGCGGTTGCCCCCTGCGGCGGTTGGGTGGGCCAACGGTGCGGTCCCTGTTTGGCGTGCGATCGTGCCATGCGAGCGGCTCTTTTCGGTTGGGTGAAAAAAAGGTGGTTTGGGAACAAACGATGAACAACGCGAGCGACGTTCGGCGATGCACGCGGTGGCCAGCGGCAACGAAAACGGGCCGTTACGTGCCGCACCAAACGACGCGTGACGAATCGGGCATTCAGGCGGCGGCACGGTCGCCGGGCGTTTGCCTGGCGGCCTTGGTGTAAACGGCGCGCCGCAAGATGCGCGAAGCCACTTGCCACCGGGCCCGAGTTGCCAGCTCGTGCGATATGGCGCTGCTGAGCGGGCTGTTTTCGCTTACCCAGTGTTGGATTGCCGCACGCACGGGCAAGCCGGAGCGTGCGAAGACGTAGCCTCGGGCTTCGGCCCGCGTCATGCCTTGCAATCGCGATTCGACCGTTTGCCAGACGGCGTTTTCCACGGCGTCGGCAATGCGGTTGGCGAGTTGTTCGATGTTGCGGCTGCCTTGCAGCCGAGCGATCAGATCCCAAACGGCCATCAAACCGAGCATCCTTTTCTTCGCAAAAGGCGTGGCGGCCAGGAACGACGGGCCGCCGGGACTTTGTGGAGCACCAGACCTGAGAGCGGCGCACGCCGTATGCCCACTCCGGGAAACTTTGCCGACCCTATGGTTGTTGGGCCTGAAGGCACAAGGTTACGGTGCGGACGCCCGCCTGTGGCGCTAGCGCTACCGTGGCGGACGTGGCGAGCGGCGGGCACGAGGCGGGTTGTCGAACGGGCGTTTGCGAATCGTCCGGCTGCCGACACGTTGCGACTCGGCCTGTCGTCGCCATGTATAGGGATCGTTTCTTGTCTGTCGAATCTTCAACCCAACTGATCGGGGTACGGGGGCGCGGTGAACCACGACAGCGGGGCCAACAGGCCACGGCAAACAGCCCGCGATGCGCGGAACACCGCAGCGCGGCGAAAGATGCGATTCCCGGCCCGACCTGCGCGCGGCCCGAGCGTGACGGTTGTAGCGACGATGCAGACCGTGCAGGCAGTGCGGGTTGTTCGGATAGGGCTCACGATGCGGCGCGCCCCACCGTCAAACGATTGCGACCGGGCCCGCTGCACGGCACGGGCTGTTGATCGTGGTTGTTCGTCCGTGGGCTGTTCGTCCGCGGGGTGCCGGCCGGAGGCGGTTGAGCGGTCGATGTTTGCTGGGCACGGTGGCCGTGGCGTTGGGGTGCGTTTGCTGACTAGCGCGCAGAAGATGCCCTTTGTGGCGGACGGGCAGAATGCTCAGAAGATGGCCGGCCGACGGCGCCATTACTGTTTGCCGGGAGAATCGCAGCTCGATGTGGGGTGGTCGTTGCCGGATGCGGCGGGTTGGTCGTCGCCGGATGCGGCTGGATTCGTGCTCGAGGCGCAGCGATCGCCGGGCGAGGGGGACGGATGCTGGTTTGCGGCGGGCTGGTTGCTGGTTGGCTCGGTCTGATCGCTTGTTGTTCCGGGCTGATCGGTGCTTGCTGCGGGTTGGTCGTTGCGGGGGCGAAAACGGATGGGGCCGTAGCAG
>WGDQ01000819.1 GCA_015493185.1 Planctomycetaceae bacterium | reverse complement strand
GTGTTGATCGGGCAGCCCGCCGGCGCGACGGCCATTGCCGTGCTGATCGCCGGCATCGGCGTATCGGTGCCGGTGATGCTCTACTTCGAACGGCAACGGCGACTGGTGCCGCACCTGGCCACGATGTTCGGCACCGCGTGGTTGTTGTCGGTGGGCGTGCAAACCTTTGTGATGCCGCACCACGATTCGTATCGGGCCCAAACCGAACTGGCCGAGCGACTCAATCGCCAATTGCCCGAGCATGCATCGCTATACATGCTGCACCTGCCCGAAAACCAGATCACCTATTATCTGAAAAAGCCGGTGATCCGCATGGACGAGGAAAAACAGTTTGACGAGGCGCTCACCGACGACGGCCCGCAGTATGTGCTAGCACCCGAATACGTGGCTTTGGAGCTGGCCCGCTTGGGCAAAGTTCAAGTGATCGACCGCTGCGCGACGATTAACCGATATCTCACCGAGCGCGAGCGTTTGACGGCGGTGCGTTTGCTGCCCGAGCGGGAGCGGGAACAAACAGCGCGGCGGCCCCGTGCGGCAAGTCGCTGAAGCGGAGCCGCGCGACGCCGAAGCGACAACAAGGCACCGCGACGCTGCGGCGACGACGCACGCTGCCGGCGAGCGACGCCGCGGCTTGGTAACCGAAATGTCTTGTCGCACAGAAACGCGGCGACCACCTCGGTGGTAGCCACGACTCGGATCATTTCAACGGAACGGACGCCGGCATGCTGCCCACCCGACTGCGAACGCAAAAGCCGCTGGTTTCTCTGGTGATGCCTTGCTTCAACGAGGCCGAGGTGCTGCCGATGACCTACGGCCGGCTGATCGAGGCCGCAAACCATTGGGACGTGGCGATCGAGATCATTCTGGTCGACGATGGTTCGCAAGACGAAACGTGGACAACGATCGATCGGCTCGCACGGCGCGACCCGCGAGTGCGTGGGGTTCGGCTCTCTCGCAACTTCGGACATCAGGCAGCGTTGGGGGCGGGTTTGTCGGCCGCGCGGGGCGAGGCCATCGTGACACTCGACGCCGATCTGCAAGATCCGCCCGAGCTGATCGCCTCGATGATCGACAAATGGCAAGACGGCTTCGACGTGGTGTATGCCCAACGCAATCGGCGCGAGGGCGAAACGCTGGCCAAACGGGCCGCTTGCGCCCTGTTCTACCGGCTGCTGGATCGCGTGAATCAGGTGCCTATTCCGCGCGACACGGGCGACTTCGCGCTGCTCGATGCGCGGGTGGCCCGCACGCTGCTGAGGTTTCGCGAACACGCGCTGTTTTGGCGCGGTCTGCGCTGCTGGAGCGGTTTTCGGCACACGGCCGTGCACTTCGACCGTCCGGGTCGGGCCGGCGGGCGAACCAAGTATACGCTGTCCAAGCTGTTCGGGCTGGCTTCGGACGGGTTGCTGTCGTTCTCGACATTGCCGCTTCGACTGGCTCTTTTTCTGGGCCTCGGTTTTCTGGGGCTTACGCTGCTGGCCGTGATGATCGCGGCGCTGTGGTCGATGGTGCACGCCGGCCCCACGGCGTGGCCCATCTCGGGCAGTGTGCTAACCACGTTGGTGCTCGGTTCGACGCAGTTGATTTGCCTGGGCATCATGGGCGAATATCTGAACCGCATCTACGACGAAGTGCGCGACCGACCACGGTGGATCGTGGAGCAAACCACGCCGGCCGCCTCGCCGCAGTGGAACGCCGCCGACGAGCAGCCGCCTGCTCGCATGGCCGGTTGAGACAGCCGCGTTCGGCGACTCGGGTGCCGGTGAGCGGGGGTTCGCGATTCGGACAGCCGAGGTTCAGGCTCGCGAGATTCCATCGCGCATGATGCGGGGCGGCGCGGATCGTGCGGGCGGTCCGTTCGCGAGGCGGCGGGGCGCGGTGGAACTACGGTTCGTCCTGATCGTGGGCCGCGGCGAGCAGCTCTTCGATGGCCGCGTCGATGTCTTCCGGCCGGTAAACGCGATCGGGATCGCCCGAAACGAAGGTGCGCGCGAGATTGCCCTGCTGATCGTATAGCTTGTAGTGGGGCAGAGCACCGGTGCTGATTTCGAAGGCGTCGTAAGACTGGTCGCTACCGCCGTATTGGCTGATATAGTTTTCGAACGTGGCGCCTTTCTTACGGAGAAACTGTAGCACGGCCTCTTGTTCGTCGGGCTCGTTGAGGCTGACCGAAATAACGGCCAGCCCGCGATCGGCGTAGCGGTGGTGCATTTCGACAGTGTGGGCAAACTGCTTGACGCACGGTCCGCACCAGGTGGCCCAGAAATCGACGAGCACCACCTGCCCGCGATGCCGCTCAATGGCCTGCTGATAGGCCTGCTGATCGATGACCGAAACGGTGATTTCGGACGAATCGGCAGAGGCCGACGATGCGGAGCCCGACGACGCCGACGAAGCTGCCTGACCGCTGGACGCCGTGGCCGAAGACGGCGCGGCGTCGGACGACGACGAAGCCGAATCGGACGAAGCCGTGCAGCCGGGGATCCATAACATCGTCAGCGCCAGCAACAGCGGCAGCGACGAGCGCACAACAAACGTGTGACCAGCGGCCAGCGCGGGATCGGACCGCTGGGCAGTGCGACTGCCGGTGGTGCGCCGCTTCGAGTGCAACCAACGGCACGACCGACCAAGGTACTCAGCAACCGGCTCGCACCATTTCGAACAGGCAGGCATGGCGGCAACGGGCATGGGGCGGGGCTCCCTGATTGGCTCGGTTTTTTCTCTGGTTCTCTTCTCCGGGTCGGACGGCGGTTGCCGACCGAACGGATCGGACCTGTCAAGAAGTCAAGAAAAAGGCGACACGCCGACAACCGGTCGACCGCGGGGGCGTGCGGCTTTGTGACCCGTCATCGGCGCGTCGGATGGGCGGTTCATCAATATCGAGTCAACAGCGGCCAAGGTCGATACCACAAGCATCGCCGGCCCCACAGGCTGCGGCACAAATGCCGTGCCACACCGCCGGGTGCCGCTCAAGCCGTATATGGCTGACACACGGGCCGCGAAGGTCAAGCACTCGAAAACGCCCCCTGGAAAATCGAGCTGCCCAACCATGCGGGTCGCTCGCCTTTCAAGGCGACTCCGCATTGGGGGCCGACTGCGGCGGCCAGCCAAACGCAAAGGGCGAACGACCCGCGGTCGCTATGCGTGGCGGACTCAGTCGTACTTGATGCCGCAACCTTTTTGGCGCGTTTCGGCAATGGCCGGTTTCTTACCGGCAAGAATGGCGTCGAGGGCATCGCGGAGGTAGTTCTTCTTCACGTTGGCCTCGTTCAACGGATCGTCGTCCGGGGCACCCATGTAGGCAATGCGACGCTGCCCGTCGAGCACGAAAACGTGCGGCGTCACGGTGGCGCCGTAGTCGCGGGCCACCTTTTGCGTGGGATCATAAAGGTAGGGGAAATTGAAGCCGCGCTGCGCGGCCCGCTCTTTCATGGCTGGCAGTTTGTCTTCTTCCAGATTGTTCACGTTGATGGCAATCACCTGCACGCCGCGGCTCTGATAGTCTTTCTGCAACTCGATGAAGCGATGCTCGCAGGCCTGCGCCACGGGGCAATGGTTGCAGGTGAAAATGAGCACGATCGCCTTGGCGTCTTTGTAATCGGAAAGGCTATGCTCCTTGTCGTCGACGCCGATGATGTTCTGGAAGTCGGGCGCTTTGTCGCCGATGTCGAGCTTCGAGTTGTAGCGACCAGCCTGCGCCGAAGCGGCCAATACAGCCAGCGTGGCCGCCAGGGCCACGACCATCACGCGTGGGAAAACCGATTTCAACATGCTTCTTCCTCCGAAGGGGTGTTGATGAATCAAAATGCCGTGTGTGTCGGAAACTTCGCTTCGAAGCTGCGGGCGTGCGGCATCGAAACAAAGCAGTTCGCACCTAACTTGTGAAAGCGTTGCCTTTTGCGCCTCTTTTTCTTTTTGCCCGCGGGGAAAACGAAAAATCGACTGCGGAAAAACAAAAAAGCAATGGCCCGCTCACGTCCTGCTACTCGACGGTTATCAGCGGAAGGCACCCGCCGGTGCGCGGGCCACATGTGGCCGGCCTGCACAACGAGCACCCTCACGGGTCGCGCTGCGGCGTCT
>WGDQ01000818.1 GCA_015493185.1 Planctomycetaceae bacterium | reverse complement strand
ATCCTTGAATCACGATCGTTTCAGAGTGCTTTGACTTCCTGCGGTTCGATCCAGACGAATTGCCCCTCGCGCTTGAGCACCTGACCCACGACCTCGAGCGGCACGCCGTCGAAGCGGCGCTCGTAAAGTTGGGGATAGCGTTTGTGTGCATCTTCAACGATGAACACCGTGCCGTCGTCGGTGGTAACGGCCAATCCGAGCTCGTCAGGATCGCGGAGCGGATGCTGTCCGTAGTCGCAGCCGGCGCAGCCGCTTTTGCCACGAACGCGAACCAACGATGCCGTAGTTGCACCACTAGTTGAAGTAGGCCGCACCGACGCCTGCTGACGCTGCCGGGCCGCGGCGGCGTATTTCTCGGGTGAGGCAAGGAACTTTTTCATCTGTTCTTCGCCGGGAAACTGATAACGCATGCCGTGGTAAATGGCCGTGTACTCGGGTTTGCCGGGCACCTGCTGATTCATATCGACCATGCACACCACGCAGTTGCCGCCCAAGGCGAGATCGGCATCGGCGTATTGTGCCGGATGCTCGCGGAACATGGCCCGCTGTTCTTCACTAGGAAACAGGTACAGCCGACCGTGATAGAAGGCCGCGTAGCGAATGTTGCCCGGCACGCGTTTGTGCATTTTGCTCAGGCAAACAACGCAGTCGCCACCCAGGGCGGGCACGTATTTGGCCGGATTGGCCAGGAACATTTGCTTCTGCTTCTCACCAGGGAAGTAGTACACCTTGCCGTCGTAACGCACGGCAAACTGGGCGTTGCCCGGCACCCACTTTTTCATTTCCATCACGCATACCGGGCAGTAGCCTTCCAACGCCACCGCGGTGCCGGCAGCAGCGCGATTGCCCGAGGCCGAGGGCGGCGCCGAACGACGATTGCCCGACCCGCGTGGTCCGCGCGAGCCCGACTGTGCCTGTACGGGGGCGACAAGCAACGATGCCAGCGCACTGGCCAGCAGAAAACGAAAAAGCGAGCGGGACCAATTCATGAGACAGGGCTCCAATTTGTTGTGAATGGCGGGTGCCTCGACAGCGGGGGCTCTGATAGACGACGATGCGGTTCGCGTTATGATCAGAGACGCTGTCGGTGGGTTTCTCGGGCGGTTATGTTCAAGTTTTCGTGGTCAAGAACCGCTGACTCGCCAGTGGCGATGTGCCGGATTTGCCGCCGATTCGAGGCGATCCGGCACCGGCGAGCGACGACTGTGAGCCGTTCGGGCCGGAAAGGTTCGACCCGAAGCTCCGACGCATCGGTCATCGTTCGTTTCCGATTATCGTCGGCGCCGGGGCGAACCGTCTGTGAAATCGCTTACAGCGCGAAAAAAATGTCAGAAATCGGCGTGACTGCGGAAAGTGCTCGGGTCGCGAACTGTTTTGTCGGAACATTTCATTCCCTTCTGGTTTGGCCGAGAAGTGCGTGATGCAGCCACCTGTTGTGAGCCCGCCGCCGTGGCATTTTCGCCTGGCAAAGGCCCTGATCCGCCGGGGCTGGCGCGGACCGGGGCTTTGGATTCGTGCGGCGCACGCACTGGGGTTGCTCAATCGTCGGGCCCGCTACGAGATTTCCGACGAAGTGGTGATCGACGTGCCTTTGGATCGGCCTGAGTGCTGGTGGGATGAGATCGAGCTGCGGCAGTACGAAGCCGATGTGGTGGATGCCGTGGCGGCCGTGCTCGGCGGTATGCCGCGACCGTGGCGATTGATCGATTGCGGGGCCGACATCGGGCTGTTTTCTGCGTTGCTCACCGCTCGCCTTGATGGATTGGACGAGGTGGTGGCCCTGGAGCCGAACGAGCAGGCGTATCGGCACCTGAGGCACAATGTTCGCTTGTTGCCAGGTGTGGCCACGGCCTGGATGGCGGCGGTGAGCAACTTTCGGGGGGGTGGCCGTCTCGAGGCGCCGCGGTCCGATCCATCAGAGCATGCCTGGTATCTGGTGCCCGACGAACGAGGCTCGATTCCGGTGGTCAAACTCGATGACTTCGGCTTCTCGCCTCAGGGCACGTTGATCGTGAAGCTCGACATCGAAGGGGGCGAGCTGGCCGCGTTGCGCGGGGCTCGCGACACGCTGTCGGCCGCCGGGCACTGGATTGTGGTGTTCGAGGCTCATCGCGACGTGGCGGCGCGAACCGGGGTCGATCCGATCGAGTGCTTGCGGTTTTTGCGAACGATTGGGCCGTGCGGGGCTTTTGTGGCCGAACGCCCGACCGTGCAGCTTTCGGATGAAGTCGCACTGTTCGATCAGGTGCGCGACCTGCGGATTGCCAACGTCGTGTGCGTGAACCGCCCTCGGCAAATGTTGGGCTGATCGCCGAGCGGAATACGCGGTGCCGGTTGGTGCTCGATTTCGCGCACACCGCGGATCCGAGAGGTGATTGCAGAAAAAGCCGAGTGCCGTTGTCTGGGCGGTGGCGTGGGCATCCCTCAGCGGGTGAAGGCCAGCCAGGCGGAAAAGAGCTTCTTCACCGTGGGCGTAAGCCGCGTGCGGTTGTAGGCGTCGCCCAGCTTGCGGATGGCTTCGGCCTGTGTGGGATAGGGGTGGATGACGTTTGCCAGGGATCCGAGCCCGACGCCGCGCGTCATGGCGAGCGTGATTTCCGAAATCATGTCACCGGCATGCGAGGCCACGATCGTGGCGCCAAGAATCTTGTCGTTTCGTGGGCCGACGTGCACTTTGACGAAACCGTTGGTTTGGCCATCGAGAATCGCGCGATCGACTTCGGAAAAATCTTGCCGGAAGGTGCGGATGGCCACGCCGGCCGAATGGGCTTCGTGCTCGGAGAGGCCCACATGCGCCAGCTCGGGGTGCGTGTAGGTACACCAGGGAATGGTGAGCGCGCTGGCGCGAGCGCGGCCGAAAAACAGAGCGTTTTGGATCACGATGCGCGCCATGAAGTCGGCCGCGTGCGTGAATTTGTATCGCGAGCAGATGTCGCCGGCGGCGAAGATGCGCCGGTTGGTGGTGCGGAGATGGTCGTCGACGTGTACGCCCTGCCGGGGATCGTACTGCACACCGGCCGCTTCGAGCCCTAGCCCTTCAACGTTGGGGGCCCGACCCACGCTGAGCAGAATTTCATCTGCGACGATCTCGCCGGTCTGATCGCCGGTTTGGTAGGCGATGCGTTTTTCACTGCCTTGATGCGAAATGCCGCTGATTTGCGTTTGCAGTTTGAGCGATACGCCGCTATCGACCAACGATTGCTGCACGATCGCCGCGGCGTCGGCATCTTCACGCGGCAGCACATGGTCGGACAATTCGAACAGCGTGACCTGCGAGCCGAAGCTGGCAAAAGCCTGCGCCATCTCGCAGCCGATAGGTCCGCCGCCGATGACGGCCAAACGCCGCGGCAGTTTGGTGAGGGAGAAAATCGTTTCGTTGGTGCGGTAGCCGGCTTCTGCCAGCCCGGGAATGGGCACGGGAGCGGCGCCGGCACCGGTGCAAATGGCCGCCTTGCGGAAGCGGAGCACGGCACCATCGACCTCGAGCCGATCGGGGGCGGTGAAGCGACCGTTGCCCAGGAAAACATCGATGCCGAGCTCCTGGAATCGCCGGGCCGAATCGTGCGGACTGATGCCCGCGCGAAGCCGCCGCATGCGCTGCATGACGCGGGCGAAATCGACCGCCGGTTCGCCCTGGAGACGAACGCCAAACTCGTCGAGATGGCGTGCTTCGTCGGCGGCCCGTGAGGCCCGCAGCAGGGCTTTCGACGGCACGCAGCCCACGTTCAAGCAATCGCCGCCCATCAGATGGCGTTCGACCAGGGCAACGCGGGCACCCAGACCCGCTGCACCGGCGGCGGTAACCAGCCCGGCAGTGCCGGCCCCAACGACGACGAGATTGTAGCACGGCGCAGGCGTGGGGTTTTTCCAGTCGGGCGGATGGACGTTGGCGACGAGCTGCGTGTTGTACTCGTCGGGCGGTTCGATCAGTGTGACGGGAGCTTCAGGCCGCTGCATGCTGTTTTCCCTCCATGGTGTCGTTGGATTGGGGCGATTTGTCGACCGCTACGTGTTGGGCCAGGGCTTGCCGCGCAATGCGGGTAACGACCACGGTGACCACAACCGTGGCGGCCAACCCCACGCCAAAAAGGATTTGTTGCCCCAGGCCGCCCTGAACCTGACCCGAGAGAATTTCGGCCACACTGTGCGCGAAGGAGCCGAGGTAAACGTACATGAGCGTGCCGGGCAGCATGCCGATCCACGAGGCCAGCGCGTAGGAAGGGAGCGGAACCCGTGTAAGGCCGAGAGCATAGTTCAGCAGATTGAAGGGAAACACCGGCGAGAGCCGCAGCAACAAGACGATTAAAAAGCCCTGTCGCGCAACCGCCTCGTCGATGGCCCGAAACCGCGGGTTCGACTCGACGCGCCTCTGCACCCATGGTCGGGCAACCGTGCGACCAACGACAAATGCCGCCACGGCCCCCAGCGTGCTGCCGATCGACACGGCCACCGTGCCCGTTACCACGCCGAACACGAAGCCGGCACCAAGGGTGAGAATCGAGCCGGGCAAAAAGAGCACGCAGGCCAGTATGTAACAAACGATGAACACCACGACGCCCAACGGGCCGAGACCTTGGACCCATGCCAGCAACGACGACATGGTATCGCGAACCGGAAGCCCGGCGAGCGCCGCCACCACAGCGGCGCCGATCAGAAGCAGGATGACCAGTCGAATCCAGAACGATCGAGACATGATAACTCACCTATCTTCCATGAAGGGGCAGCATCGACACGGATCGGAAAAAGCGAAAAAAGCAAAGACACGCGGAGGACGGAAACCAAGACCCAAACCAAGGGATCGGAAACGGACGATCTGTAACTATGCAAAACAGAAGGTTGCAGGGGCGCGTGCACTGCCATACCAACGGGCGACACTCCCCTCGCACTTTCGCAGCGAAACGCCACGAGCGGAGGCGCCCAACGACGCCCTTATTCTATCGCCGAGGCGTTGCTGAGAATGTGAAATGGCTTACCCAGGCACGAACGCTTTCGAACTTTTTCTCGGCCCGGCTTTTCGTGCCATGGCGTGTTGTCAAAGCGTTTGTTGTTCCTCTGCCGACCGGGTGCGTTGGTGCGGTTGCCAGTCGCGGCCGACGACCATCCCGACGCTGGCTGGGCGAAAGTAGGCGAAAGTGGTTGTTGCCGGCCACAAGATAAAGGCCGGATGCTTGCAGGATGGGCGGCGTCGTAGGCCCGCGCGGCATCGCAAGGCCGGGTGGCGAATCGTGAAACGCCGGAGCATGCTGTATAAGGGAAAAAGAAGTTTGCTGCCATCGCAGTTTGCCGTGGCGAGCGACGTTGTGCGGGCGATGATGGGCAGCCGGCATTGTGCCGGAAGACGGCTGCGAACCTGCGGAGATGTGCGTTGAGTCGGGGTGGTGCCCGAGGGCGGGATTGCGCGAGGCTTGTTTAGCCGGGAAGCCATGGAACGTTTGTGCGACATTTCGCCGGGAGCGGGTCGAGCAACCGGCTCGTGGCGCGACCGGGCCGGGGCCGCGGCATTGCTGCTCATTGCGCTGGGGGCCTATCTGGCCAACGGCGACTTTCTGCCGATCAACGACGCGAAGACGGCCGTGTATCTGCCCGCCAGTTTGCTGCGCGAGGGCAATTGGTCGTTTACACCCCGCGAGTACCCTTTCATGTTTCATTGGCGTGTTGAAACGCGGCAAGGTCCGGTGCTGCGACAGTTCAGCCGCTGGGACCATCGCTTCGGCGCGTATGATGCGCAAACGCTGTACGAAGCGGGCCGATTGCACGTTCAGCAACCGAAGACGTATCTGGTGCCGACGGTTCATCGCGACGTTTATGTGAGCACCTGGGGGCCGGGGCCGGGGTTGTGCGCCGTGCCTTTGGCCGCGCTGGTGCAACTGTGGCATGCACCGCTTGACGAGCATCCTGAGTGGTTGTGGCGCATCGGGAAATGGACCGCCTCGCTTTGTGTTGCGCTTTCGGCGGTGTTTCTGTTTGGGGCGGCACGGCGGCTGAGCGATTTCGGTACGGCGTTTGTGGCGGCCGCAACCTATGCGCTCGGGACCGGCGTGTTCAGCACCAGCAGCCAGGCGCTTTGGCAGCATGGGCCGAACGAGCTGTTTTTGGCGATGGCCGTTTGGGCGTTGGTGCGTAGCGAAACGTCGGAGCGAGGGACGGGCGGCCTTGTGTGGGCGGCGATTTGCGGCGCGGCCTTGGGGGCCGCCACCTGGTGCCGCCCGACAAGCGGGTTGGTTGTGTTGGCCGTGGCGGGCTATTGGTTGTGCGTGCATCGGGCTCGATTGGCCGC
>WGDQ01000817.1 GCA_015493185.1 Planctomycetaceae bacterium | reverse complement strand
TGTCTGTGCACAATATTGCCGGCTATCGCGATTCAGTGGGAAGCCAACTGGCTCTTGTTGAAGCAACGATCCCTGAGCCGAGCGGTCTGGTGTTGATGGGCCTGGCGCTGGCGGGGTTGACCGGCTACGCGTGCCGGAAGCGGCGATAAGCCGGCGAGCCCAAACGGGCCCAAAGCGGCCAGCGGCCCGTGTGTTCGCGCGGCATCGGGGGCCGCATAGCAAATAGCGCCCGGCCTGTGCCAATCGAATCTTTGGTTTTTTGCATTCGCCCGTTTGATCGAACGGCCGGTGTTGCCGGTTTTCTTGTTGTGGCAATGGCGGCAAGTGCATCGCCGTTGGCGGGCGTGCTGGCGTGCGCGGCAGCGGTGTGAATGCAGCGTGCCGTTGATGTCGAGCGCGACGATGGGCATTTTGGTGCGCATTTACCGGACCGCGATGTGTGTTGTGAACGAACCGACGGTTTCTGGTGAGATGGGGCAATGGAAACGTTGGTAAAGGGGGCGGCGCGGTGGGGTTTGGAGCGAACGGACAGGCCCTCGAATTCCTGCGGAAAAACCGCTCGTCCTGGCTGTTCAGAGGCGTTTTGTCCGCTGGTTCTTATACAAAGGGGGTGGTGCCGGGCATGGGAACGGGGGGATCGGGCAGCGGGACGTCCCAGGCGTAGCGCGGTGGGGAGAGGTCTTCGGTGGAGTTGAGCATTTGCTGCCAGGTGATGGTTTGGCCCGTGTAGGCCGATTGCCGGAGCAATATGCCCATGAGTGTGCTGTAGGCCATGTAGGTGCCGTTGTTGATCACCTCGCCGCGGCGGAAGGCTTCGAACATGCGATCGTGTTCGAGCTGGTGCATGTTGGTGCGACTGCGCGGGCCGCGCCAGGCGTGTTTGCCCTCGATGCGGTACTTCATCAGGTTGGCCTGTCCGTCGGTGCCGAGCACCAGATCGTGGAAGGGGTTGCTACAGCCTTGCTGATGTCGGGTGGTGGCGTAGTAGCGCACGCCGTTGTCGTATTCGAACACGCCGGCGAAGTGGTCGTAGATGTTGCCGTACCACGGCTCGATGCGGGTTTGCCGACCGCCGGTGGCGGTGCAGCGGGTGGGGTACGTGTTGCCCATCACCCAGGCCTGCTTGTCCAGTTCGTGAACAAACTGTTCGACCACGAAATCGCCGGAAAGCCATGTGAAGTAGTACCAGTTGCGGAGCTGATACTCCATGTCGGTCCACTCGGGTCGGCGTTTGGCCAGTTTGCCGACGCCGGGATGGTAGCGAACGCTTTCCAAGGAAACGATGCGCCCTACCCCGCCCTGATGGATGCGGTCGACCATTTGTTGCATGCCGGTTTCGTAGCGCCAGCAGAGACCGGAAACGAGCATCAGGTTTTTCGAGCGGGCCGCCTCGGTGGCTTCGAGCACGCGGCGCACGCCGGGGCCATCGACCGCCACGGGCTTTTCGGCGAAGACGTGCTTGCCCGCGTCGACGCAGGCGCGAAGGTGCTGCGGGCGGAAGTGCGGCGGGGTGGCCAGCAGCACCAGATCGACATCGGCCTGCAGCAACTCGGCGTATGCATTGAAGCCGACAAAGCGGCGTTCGGGCGGCACGTCGACGCGCTGGGCGACGTTGGTTTTCTTCAGGTTGTTCAGGCTGCCCTCGATGCGGTCGGCGAACACGTCGGCCATGGCGACCAGTCGGGTTTGCGGGTCGGCCCGCAGGGCATTTACGGCGGCGCCGCTGCCGCGTCCGCCGCAACCGACCAGGCCGATGCGGATGGTGTGGTCGGTCGAGGTGTGCACGCCAAACGCCGCGCTGGCTTCGAGTGTGAGGCTGGCGCCCACGGCAGTGGCGGCCGACTTTTCGAGAAACGAGCGGCGGTTGATACCAGACCGTTTGGTAGAAGCCGTTGATGCCATGGCGATGTGCTCCTTTCGTGGTTTGGTTCTGCCTGAATCTTCACGCTGGCTTGGAAGGGCTGAGCGATGAGGCGTGTTGCCGTTGATGTTGTACGGGGTGATTCCGTGGGGGCTATGGAGGGCTATGGAGGGAGAGGGAAGAAAAAGCCGGCATCGGGTAGATTGTGCCAGACGAATCGTGAATCGGGTGGTGTGGCAACCGCACCCGCTGCCGCGGCGGCAAGAAGGGGCACGCGGGCGACGGGGCCGACGCGGGCCGTGCATCGGGAAAGTGACCGGAAACGTTGCGGGCCATTGGGACGATACGCTCCGGAGGGTGAAAGCGAAAGCGGCGGATCGGTTCTTTCGGTGGTTCGGGTT
>WGDQ01000816.1 GCA_015493185.1 Planctomycetaceae bacterium | reverse complement strand
TTCAGGCCCCGTAGATTCAGGCTCCATAAACTCAGATCTCATAGACACAAGAAGAATAGCTGCCCCGGTCGTCAGCATACGATCACCACACTTGCAACTCTTGGCACGCCCGATTGTGCTTGCTACGAGCCCGATCGTGCCCGCTACGAGCTTGCCATCGCGTCCGACAACATAGCGCCGCGGCGTTTACAGCACGGCACCGTTGCCGCCGGCATCGCAGCCGACGTCCGACCCCAAACCTTCTGAAGGAAAACCGCCCATGATCCACGTGATTGCCACCATCGAGCTGAACGACGGAACCCGTGACGAGTTTCTCAAGCACTTTCGCGAGTTGGCCCCTCAGGTGCGGGCCGAAACCGGTTGTATCGAATACGGCGCGGCCATCGACCTGGAAACATCGCTTCCGGCCCAAGCGCCGCCCGACACCTCGGCTGTGACCGTTATCGAAAAGTGGGAAAGCATCGAAGCCCTCGAACGCCATCTGACGGCCCCACACATGCTGTCGTATCGCCAAACCGTCAAGGATTTCGTCCGCGGGGTGCAACTGCGGGTTCTCAAACCGGTAGAATAGATTCACCGACGTCCCCGCCGAGGCGCCGTTCGCGGCCGGTCAGGCGTTCGGCGCACGCGGCCCGCGCCGCGAGCGGGCCCCTCTGCTTCGGCCTGCTAACTTCCTTCTACGAACTTCGAACTTTCTAAAACTTCTTTTCGACACCCTCGTTCTTTTCTTTCCCTGACTTCAGCGGCTACGAAAAGCACCGCCATGCGTGACCTGATCGATACCTTGCTCCAAGCGGTTTCCGCCGGCCGAGCGTCGGCCTACTGTCGTTTGGTGGAAACGCGGGGTTCCACGCCGCAAAAAGCCGGCGCGGCAATGATCGTATTTGCCGATGGCCAACAGGCCGGCACACTCGGCGGTGGCTGTGTCGAAGCCGACGTCAAACGTCGCGCGCTGACTTGCCTGAATCGCAATCGAGCCGAGATCGCCACGTTCCAACTCGACGACGATTATGGCTGGGACGACGGCCTCATCTGCGGCGGTCGCATGCGGGTGCTGATCGCGCCGGTCACGCGCCAGGCGACCCACTACTTCGAAACCCTGCGTCGCCTGATCGAAGAAGGCCAAGGCTTCACCGAGGCTGTCGTGCTCGATGCGAACAAGTCGGGGTTGGCCGAGGCCACGGTTTTGCTGTTCGACGCACGAGGACAGTTCGCCGCTAGCCTTGGCGATGTCGATTTCCCGGCGGATTCGCCGCCCGGGTTCCTCGTCGATTCGCTCGAACCGATCGAAAGCCGACCACGCGCCAAAACCACCGGCGGCGTCGCCTTTCTGCCCACACCCAAGCGCTGCCGACTGCTGATCGTCGGGGCAGGGCACATCGGCCGCGCCGTCGCGCAACTGGCCTCGGAAGTTGATTTCGAGGTCTGGGTGGTCGACGATCGGCAAGAGATGGTCAGCCGCGAGCGTTTTCCCACGGCCGAGCGCCGCATTGCGGGCCCCATCGGCGAGGTGCTTCAGCAAATCGACGTCACGCCCGACACCTACTGCCTGATCGTCACGCGCGGCCACAACCACGACGAAGAGGCCCTTTATCATTTGGCCGAGCGCGATGCCCGCTACGTCGGCATGATCGGAAGCCGGCGAAAAATCAAACTCATTTTCGACGACCTGATTCAAGAAGGCGTTTCACCCGACGCGCTTGCCCGCGTGTATGCGCCGCTGGGCATCCACATCGGTTCGCAGTCGGTCATGGAAATCGCCATCAGCATCCTGGCTGAGTTGATCGCCCATCGGAATCTCGACGGCCACGTGCCGGGCCGCCCGAAACCCGTCCAAGTGGCAGAAGCACGGTGAACCCCTCTTTCTCCAGCTATGCCGTTGTTCCGGCTGCGGGGCACAGTCGACGGATGGGGCAGTCGAAGCTGCTGCTACCCTGGCAAGGGCGTCCGCTTCTCGAACACACGTTGCGAGCGTGGCGGCAGAGCGGCGTAACCGCCATCTTCGTGGTCGTCCGGCCCCACGATGCCAAGTTGGCGGCGATTGTTCGCCAAAGCTCGGCACGGCTTGTGCTTCCACCACGCGACCCTCGCGAAATGAAAGAATCCGTCGGCTACGCATTGGCGACCATTGCCCGGCAGGAAAGGCCCAGCGCCGCCGACGTATGGCTGCTGGCCCCGGCCGACATGCCAACGCTCAACCCGGCATCGGTCCGGCACCTGCTCAAGGCCCATCGGCCCGAAAAGCCGTCCATTCTCGTGCCCCAACACGGCGCGAAGCGCGGCCATCCGGTGCTGTTTCCTTGGCCGCTCGCCCGCGAAGTCGGCCAACTCCCAGCAGACCAGGGCGTGAACGCCCTGCTGCACCGGCACCCGGTCCGCGAGATCGCCTCGCCTGATGCCAGCGTGCTGCACGATATCGATACGCCCGACGATTACCAGCGGCTAACCGCATCGCCATCGCACACGGCGACGCACGACGATTCGTCGGCCCCAAATCACTCGCCGGCCTCACAGGCTTGCCGCGCCGCTCGGCCGCAATCGCCAAAGCACCGCCGCCCTTGAAGGGGAAACGCCCGCGAACACGCGTCTTCAGCAACAAGGTGTCGTGTCCTTGTCCACCCGCAACACGAACCAGCACAATCTGCACCACCGCGCCGCATCGCCCGGCCCGCGATTTCACCGCAATCGCTCGATGGGCTCGGCGCTTCGGCAGGCGGCGCAACGGACCGCAGCGCCCTGCCCGCGTTCTCGATGTCGCAGTCACCTCGCCGCCGGCAATTTCACCGACGGTGCCACGCCCCATGCCATCCGCGGTCGAACCGAGCCGCTCGCAGCGCACTTACCCATCTCGCACAGCGCGCGGCAATTTCTCACGGCATGCGCGACGGCGGTGCTTACCATCACAGCGCTCATGCTGGCCGGTTGCGGCCGGTCGAACAACCCGGCAGACGAACCCTCGCTCGAAGTAAGTCGCCTGCAAACACTGCCCAACGAGCTTGGCCTGCTGCATCAACAGGCCAAGCCGGGCCATTGGTCGGCCGCCACGGTCGACATCAAAGCCAACCACGAAACATTCCGTGGGCAACTGAGCGCCGAGGTCGGCACAAACGCACTCACAGCCTACCGCCTCGAAGTCCGACGCCCCTTGCTACTGCCCAAACAAAGGCTCAAGCCGACCGAACTGCTCTTCTACGTGCCAACGGGGCATTTCAGAAACGTCAAACCACGGCTCGATATTCGGCTCTTCGAGTCATCCCGGCCCAGCCGACCAACGCTGACCGATGCGAACCAGATCCAATCGTTGATGCCCGCCTACCAGTTCTATTTTCTCGTTCTCACCAACGAGCCCGACCGCTATCGTTTTCTAACGGCCAACGACGACGCGCCAGCCGTCCAGAATCACTTGCGTTGGCTTCGCCTGGGGCCGTACTCAAACTTCGACGTGCTTGTGCCCGAGATCGAGAAACGTCCGCCGCTGCCATCCAGTCCGCTGGCCTGGACCATGCTCTCGCACATCTTGTGGGATACGTTCGATCCGCAGCAATTCAGCAAACAGCAACAGCAGGCCATGCTCGATTGGCTCCACTGGGGCGGCCAGTTGATCGTGAGCGGGCCCGGTTCGATGGAGCTTTTGGAGCACAGTTTTCTGGCACCCTATCTGCCGGCAACCACCACGGGCACATCGCAGCTCGACAGCTCGGAAATCGAGAAACTAACGCGGCGGCTGGTGCCGCAACATCCGCCACTCCGTCCTCGCGGAGCGTGGGCGTGCGAGTCGCTGCGGCCCGCGCCTCAGTCGGAAACGCTGGCCACCGCGGCGAACAAGCCGATCGTCGTCGATCGTCGTGTGGGACGCGGGCGGATTGTCGTCTCGGCACTGCCGATCAGCCATCACGAACTGGTGCAATGGCCGGGAGCGGGTGAATGGATCGATCGCTTTCTCCTCCGTCGACCGCGCCCGCCGGCAACGATCGATACACTGCTGGCATTGCCCAGCCCACCGCTCGATTGTTTCGATCCCCGCCGCAATTCGCGCTTTCGCATCTTGTCGCGCGACGCCGGATGTCAGCAGCGCCTTCCGCTGGAGCTCTTAGGCACGCCGCGAACGCCGTGGGACCGGACGGTCAGCTTCGACGGGCATTTCTACTCTTTCGGCGGCGCGGCAATCGGAGCCGGTGTCGGCGGCTGGAACGACTTCAGCCAGCTCAGCCAGGCGGCGTGGCACGCATTGCGATCGGCATCGCAAGTGAAGGTGCCCAGCGCCTCGCGCGTGGCCCAACTGCTCGGCATCTACCTGTTGGTGCTCGTCCCCATAAACTGGACCGTTTTTCGCCTGCTCGGTCGGCCGCAATGGGCGTGGTTCGCCGTGCCGGCAATCTCGCTTGCGTTCACCGTGGTGGTCGTATGGGTCGCCCAACTCGATATCGGTTTCGCCCGCTCGCGCAACGAAGTGCGCATCGTCGAAATGCACGGCGGCTACCCCCGAGCGCACGTAACCCACTACACGGCTCTCTATGCGTCTCTGTCGACAACGTACCAGGCGCGATACGACTCGCCCACGGCCGTGGCCGTGCCGTTCTCCGCCGGCAGGCGTACCGTTTTTCGCCAGCGCCGCCCGCTGATCGTGCTCGACCAAGGCCCGCCCGTCGAACTGCGCAACCTCGAAATCGCCTCCAACACCACCGGCCTTTTGCACGGCGAATACTTCGCCGAACTACCCGGCTCTATCGATCTGCACCCCACCCCCACAGGCGGTTGGATCGTGCGAAACGAAACGGGCCTGCACCTTGAAGACGCCGTGCTACTGGCCGGCGATCGCGTGGCCCGGCTCGGTTCGCTCGCCAGCGGCACAGCAGCCGACATCATCTGGGAACCGCGGCCCACCGATGCCTCGCACACCGATCACGCGATGACCGCCAATCAAGATTCAGGCCAGGCCGCTTTCTCGCACCGCCGACGCCATGCGATCGTTTCCCCTGTGCCGCACGCCGATGAAGGCGAAATCGATTTGCGATCCCTGCTCGAAGCGGCCGAATTCTTCGATCCCGAAGATCGCGGTCAGTGGCGTCTTGTCGCCCGCTGTCGCACGGCGCCGGGCCGCGTCGAAATCCGCCCCGCCGCCAATCAGGTGCGGTACGCAACCGTGGTTGTGGCCTATCTGAAACACGCGCCTTTGCCCGCCGTCGTCGCGGCAACTCCGTCCGACACGACGAAGCCGGCATCATCCGCCGCACCTGTCCCGATGTCCTCGCCACCAACCGCACCAACCCCATCGACCCCCGATCCCGCAAGCGCGAGCCCCTCCGCGCCGTAGCAC